>JBBSGN010000577.1:0-2898 GCA_038254085.1 Chloroflexia bacterium
ACCAACTCTACAGGCAGTGTGGTCAACAGCTACACATACGATGCTTACGGCGGCACTCTCTCCTCCACAGCAGGAGTGCAGAACCCTGTACTGCGCCCTTGTGCCTGGACACAAAAGGGGGTTTGGTTAGTCAATAACTCCGACTGGGGCAGCTGAACGATCAGCAATGAAGTCCACCTGACTCCTGTGGACCCACCGCATCTCGAACTCGGCAGGGGTTAGGTAGCCCAGCGATGAGTGTATGCGCTTGTGCTGGTACACCTCGTCCAGAAACCGCCCGATCTGCTGGTAGGCATCATTGTAGTCGATGTATTCCGATAAATCTACCTCCTCAATGAGGAAGTTTTATACAATCTTGGTTCGAATCACCCGCTCCGCGTACCCATTCTGCCATGCCGCTCCCACCTGCGCCATGCTTACCGCCACACCTGCCTCTCTCAGCATTCGCACGTACCCGCCGGCCGCATATTGTACTCCCTGGTCAGAATGGTGGATTTCAGGCACTCGATTGGGAGTAGCGGCCAGTGCTCGCCGTAGTGCCGTCTCGGTAAGATCTGCGTCCAACCATCTGGAGAGGTGCCATCCACGGATCGAGCGGGTGAACACGTCCATGACCACTGCCAGGTAGACGAACTCGCTATTGAGGCGCACATAGGTAATGTCTCCGACCCAAAGCTGGTCTGGTCGTGCAACCTGTATATAATGCCCCCATATATTCAGACCAGGGGTTAAGGTAGAAAGAGCTGTGATAAAATGGGCCAAGCAAAAGGAGAAACGGCCATGAAAACGCAGCGAAAAACATACAGTGCAGAGTTCAAAGGCAAAGTAGCCGTGGAAGCGATCAGAGGCTTCTCAACGATAAACGAGCTGGCTGTCGAATATGGAGTACACCCTCACCAGATCAGCATGTGGAAGGCTCAACTCCTCCAGGCAGTACCAGGTGTCTTCTCTGGCCGAGCAGACCAGCGGGAGAAAGAAGGGGAGGAGTTGAGGGACCAACTCTACCAGCAGATCGGCCAACTCAAAGTGGAGGTAGACTGGCTCAAAAAAAAAGTTGGACCTCTCAGTTGATGAAAAGAGAGCACTGATAGAGCCGGAGCACCCCCTTCTGTCAGTGAGGAGGCAGTGTCAGCTCCTGGGTATGCCGCGCTCCAACCTCTACTACGAGCCGGTCTATAAGGAAGGAGAGGAAAGCGAAGAGAACCTGGGGTTGATGAGGAGGCTGGATGAGCAGTACACAGAGACGCCCTTCTACGGAGTGAGACGAATGACTGCCTGGCTGCGCACACAGGGATACGCGGTCAATGAGAAGAGGGTAACACGTCTTCTGCGAAAGATGGGGTTGTACGCGATCTACCCAGGCCCTTCCACCAGCAAAGCGGCAGCAGGGCATCGAATATACCCGTACTTGCTGAGAAACGTGCCTATCAGAGAGCGAAATCAAGTTTGGAGCACGGATATCACATACATAAGAATGCAGCGGGGGTTCTGTTATCTAGTAGCGATCATAGACTGGTTCTCCCGATATGTGCTTTCATGGGAGGTAGCGACCAGCCTGGAGGCGAGCTTCTGTGTCGAAGCGTTGGACAGAGCGTTGCTGGCCGGCAGCAACTGCGGTAAGCCACAGGTGTTCAATACAGACCAGGGAGGGCAGTTTACAAGCCACGAATACACAGCCCGCTTGCTGGCCCATGACATAAGGATCAGCATGGATGGGAAAGGGAGAGCGCTAGACAACGTGTTTGTAGAGAGGCTTTGGCGAAGTGTGAAGCAAGAGGAGGTGTACATCAGAGACTACCAAACAACAGAGGAAGCGGTAAGCAATTTAGGGAGGTACTTCGACTTCTACAACCACCGGCGGCTGCACCAGTCGCTGGACTACAAGACGCCGGCTCAGGTCTACTGGTCGTCGGGGGCAACAATCACCACCATCAACCAGGCGCAACGGCTCCCGCTATGGCAAGATCGGGAACCGACAACCGAGATTCGATTCGACTCATCTACCTCAGCTAATTTTCTACCTTAATTTTGCCCCTAAATGGTCTTGACAGACGGGGGCACCATAATTTACCCCCGCTTTCCCACTAATAAGTGTCGTCTATGCTATACTTAGACGAAGATGATTATTACAAGTTCTTTTTAGAATATATAGAGCATATGAGTTATCAAGACCAACGGCACGCTTTAGAGATTGTCGAGGCCATGAAAACTATGGAGATGAGGCAGGAGATCGGCGATGTGGAGACGCTCGACCAGGCGGTTGCCCTGTTTGAGGTAGTCGGCATGCCGTCCAGGAATTTGGCGGCCAGAACCCGGACCGAGTACGGCAACGACCTGAGAGACCTCTTGAGGTTCCTCGCAGGACAAGGCATCACTACGTTGGCAGGTGTCGCACTCCCTCACTTAGAGGCTTACATGGCCCATCTTGACCGGCGCGGCCACAAACCGGCGACTCGCAACCGCAAGAGCCACACAATAAAAACCTTCTTCTCTTTTCTAGAGCGCCAGGGCCTCGTGCAGAGTAATCCGGCGCTGAGACTTATTCCACCGAGAAACTTGAAGCGTGAGCCCCGCTTCTTGACCGAGGAGGAGTACAGAAAGCTTCTCAGAGCGTGCAGCCACAATGTTCGAGACGCCGCCATCATTGAGGTGTACCTGCAAACAGGCATGAGGCTGTCTGAGCTTGTGAACCTCAAAGTTGAAGATCTGGAACTGCCGGCGCGCATCAGCCGCGACCCGGATAACACCGGCCAGGCGCATATCAGGCGCAAGGGTGGCAAGCTCGTCACCATCCCCATCAACTACAAAGCCTGTCAGGTGCTCGCCACCTGGTTGAAGGTTCGGCCGAAGGTTGAGCAGCCAGAGGTATTTATATCCAAGTTTATGACGCCAATGTCG
>JBBSGN010000578.1:0-2892 GCA_038254085.1 Chloroflexia bacterium
CCTGCAATACCTGATGAGGGCCGCCTAACGACACGCAGTTGCTGCGGTTTAGCCATCGTTAGGACGCTCGAAGCTTCACAATAGAGATTGCGACTTCTCAGTTCTGACGCTTCCTCGAGAAGCTGCTTCATGCTCAAAGATTGTGATCGTATTCATAGTGAGTAGACCTAAAGAGATGGCGGCTGCCGCGCAGACATGGTTGTGACAGGTGGTGCCCATTAGACGGCAGTCTATTGTTGCACCTGGCACCTGGCGCATGCGCAGCACCAACTGACATATCGGCAGAAATACTATAACTTATCACGCATTGACTTACTAAGTTGGAAACACCAGATGGTATAATGGTCCTGAATGGTGTCATGCAGGGTGTCGGCAACACTAAGATGGATGCCACCTAGTCTCATGAGCCCTTCAGCGACCTGATCGAAAGAGGCGTGATTTATGGTAGACGGTAGACCGCGCCTAGCGGCTGATTCTGAAGGCTGTATCACCAGAGGTATTACGCTATGCTCGAACCGCAAAGCCTCGGACAACTGCAGCAGACTATTACTGACAGCATGAAGCAGGATAAGAAACTGCTTGACCAGTTGCGTGACGAAGTCCAGCCGCTCCGCGCGAATGTCCGGCGCATCCTGCCCCGGAGCAGCACCTCAATATCGCTCGTGGGTGCCGACGGGGGAAACAACAAGCTGCAGTTCGACCCTTTCCTGGTTCAACTGGTGAGGGTAGTAGACAGCAGCAATAACGAGTACTGCCTGGAAGCCATAACCCCCACTACGAGTGTTACAGCACTCAGTGATCGGCAGTTCGATGGCGAAGGACATCCCAAAAGTGCGCTCGGATCTATGATGGCTTACCTTGGTGTGCGCCACCTCACCCAACTCAGCCACATGATACGCAGCAACGAGGACGATCGCCCCACAAGCCCCAGCTGGGTACAAGTGTACCGGGAGCTGGTGGAATGGGCAATCCTGTTCGCCATAGTTGGGGAGAAGCAATTCGCCACGGACACCCTTATAGTCGTCGATGGCCTTCTGCGTAGTAAGGTTTTTGCAAAGGATTATTTCAAGCAATACCTGGGCGGCATGAGCGAGGCTATCGAGCACCATGTCAGGCACAGCAGGCGTAAGTTGTACCTCGTTGGGGTCGCAAAGCATTCAAAGGTGCTCGACCGCTACCGCCTGGCTATGGCCCTAGAAGGCATCCTCGCCACAAACTATCCTGCGTATCTTGAGATCCCACGTGATATCGAAGAGAAGGCCTACCTCTGGTCGGAATACGCCAGAGGTGATGATCGCGAAGCGGCCTCTGCTGAGATAAACAAATTCGTGGGGGGCAAGATGTTCTTCGTGAAGTTCGGCCCTGGCACGAGGGATCCAATCTGGCCCATCGACATTTTCCTGCCCCAGACAGGAGATGCTCAAACCATCCTGGGCTGCATGCTGGCCGACGCCATTAACGGTTTCCCCGTTCCCTTTTATCCTCGCTGCTTGCAACAGGCGCATGAAAATGCCGCGCTCGTCGATTTCGATATGAGCATTCTTCAAGACCAGATATTTGCAGGGCTGAGGGATGTGCTAGGTGGCGACGCCCCACAGCTCGATATTTTCCGCTTACAGGACGCTGACCCGGCCCAGCGACGATACGGTTAGGAGGCAATTATGCCCGCGATAGAACTGTTCCCACGCGACCATATTGTTGGTGTGTTCCGTGGATTTTCTGAGGGTGGACTAGAATTCCACGCCGATCTGGTCCTGCCCTATCGAGCGGATTTCCAATCACGCCCCATGCATGGGATGTTTATCCTCGTCCAACTCGAAACCCCCGACGAGGCAGTGCTCGGTAGAATCGCGGCTTTCTCCTCAGAGGGCAAATTATCGTTCGGGTCTGGCGAGGAATTCAACGTCAGGGCTGTCATGGAGGGACGTGAGATCCCGGACGATTTGCGGCAGCAATACCTGAAGTACAGGGTAAACATACGTGTGCTTGGTGTGCTGAGGAACGACGGCAGCGGCGGACTGACTTTTGTGCCCTCCCACCGCAGGCTCCCTCATGTTGGCAGTACGGTTGCCTTTCCAAGCGAAATTGTGCTCAAAGAGATCGCAGGACACAACGTTGTAGGAGCGCCAATCGGCAATTTCGCCTTAGGTGAGTACATATATGCTCAAGGCAGCCGAGATCTCCATGTAGAGAATTGGATGCAGGTTACTGGGCCCAACGTCCTGGTCAAGTTCCCAGTTGAAAGCCTGGTATCTCGACGTTCGTTCATATTCGCTCGCGCCGGCTTTGGCAAATCAAACCTCAACAAGCTGCTTTTCAGCACCTTGTATGAGACTACACCTACCGTCACCAAACGAGGTGACCAGAAGGTGCCGGTGGGGACCGTGATATTTGACCCCGACGGAGAATATTTTTGGCCGGACGATAAGGGACGCCCCGGCTTGTGCGATGTGCCTCACCTCCAGGACAAGCTGGTGGTTTTCACGTCACGAGAGGCACCCAGCCCGTTTTACGGGTCCTTCATAGCCGGTGGGATCAAACTGGACATACGCCGTCTCAAACCCTCTGATGTTATTGCCATAGCATTGCCTGCGGAGCGCCAGGACCAGCAGAACGTGCGCAAGCTGCGTGCTCTGAGTCAGGACAAGTGGGAGGAGTTGGTAACGCTCATTGATCGAAATGGCAACCAGACACCTATGGCTGACGTGCAGCGTCTGCTCCAACTGGAGGACAAGCAGGACGCCGAGGCAACTGCTGCTCGCGCCAACATGACCACAATAGTGCGGTCCCTACACAATAAGAGCAGTCAGCTCATGGATATGCTCCTGCATGCTCTGGCAGAGGGCAAGATGTGCGTGATCGATGTATCCCAGATGCGTGGCGGCCCTGCCC
>JBBSGN010000579.1:0-2889 GCA_038254085.1 Chloroflexia bacterium
AATGTCTCCTCTCTTTGTTCCCTGAACCTGACCCTTCCGCAGTTGGTTCGTTGCCTCGTACCCTTGCAATGTCCACCATGCTGTATCGAATGACCAGAACCCCATTCCTGGGTTTACTCTACGTTTTATAAAGCGATGGTCCTGTTCTATCAGGTTGTTGAGGTACTTGATGGGTCTCAGTTCACAACTGCTATCAAGAGTACCCTTCTTCTTGAGTTTGTTCACTGCCTTAGGGTAGGCAGGGTTGCGGTCTACGTTGATGACACGCGGAGAGGTTGATGACACGCGGAGAGATTGTGTGCCGGGCGCGCAAGGCTTTCCTGAAGAAGCGCTTAGCGGCTTGTGCGTTACGCGTGGGACTAAGCATGAAAAGCATGAACTCCACGCTGTTCCCGTCCGAATCTACGGCCCGGTAGAGATACAACCACGTTCCTTTGACCTTTATGTACGTTTCGTCTACGCGCCAGGAGGCGTTGGTCGGCCTCAGCTTTGCTCGGCAACGCTTTTCGAGGATCGGGGCATAATGTTGGACCCACCGGTATCCGGTATATGGTAGTATGATCCACACCCAACCCGTGTTCGGCCATCATCTCTTCGAGATTACGGTAGCTCAAAGAATAACGAAGATACCACCGCACATAAAGCACGATGATTTCAGGTTCAAAATGCCGGTATTTGAACAGCTTGGGTTGGCTCATGAGCAGGTCTCCGTTTGCTAAATCTGTGTCGGTAAGCCTCACTCTAGCAGACCCGTCCACTTGTTGCAACACTACCCCCCAGGCCGCTATGCATGGATGTTGAGTGATATACGCCCGCTACCCACACCGATCGTCGCCCGCGGCTCGATGGGGTATGAGCGAAGCGGGGGGCGGAGCCGGATCAAACAGTGCTCGCCCTGCTACATGCCATCAGTTAGGCGTATTCCTCCAGGCCCATGACGTTTGGCATCCAGGTGTTCAGCGTATATGGTAGAGATCTGTCATTTGAATGTTTTGCCGGCACGGGCAATACGTTCACGTAATCACTTCCTCAACCCATAGGCCAGATGATTGGAGAAAGAAAAGAGGCACGCATAAGCACAAGATCGTCCAATGCCGCAACAAATCGGGTCACGAGTATTGGCCTGCTGCTAAGATTCCGGCGATTGGCTTCACCGTGCCCGATAACTACACAGTTTCGAGCACGAATCAATCGACCATGGGCAACTCAAACAGCAGTCTCGAGCAGACAGTACGGCAAACGTTGTGCGGTGGTTATCTGGCACCTCGGAGCGTCAAAGCAGCGTAGTTATCTTGTACATTGTAGGATTTCGCCGGGATCTTAGCAACAGGCCTACTTGCACTTCTAGCTTATTTGTTCTATAATTGTGCCATAAACGCCACGTGCAAGGGCATGCAAACAGGAGGTGTACCATGTGCGGGAGATACGATCTGATAGTCATCGGTCAAGCGCTTGCGGCGAGGTTTGGGGTAGCCCCAGAGCAAGCAGTAGTGGTCGGGCAGAACTGGCAACCGAGGTACAACATTGCTCCAAGCCAGCTAAATCCGGTAGTCGTGAGGGGCGTAACGGCTGACGATCAGGGTAAGCACCTGGTCAGGATGAAGTTGGGATTGGTGCCCAGCTGGGCCAGGGAACCGAAGACAAGCTTCTCCACGATAAACGCGAGAGCCAAGACCATCACCCAGAAGCCGGCGTTTCGCAAGCTGCTCAGTGGCAAGCGCTGCCTGGTGCCCGCTACTGGCTACTTTGAGTGGGCCATCTCTGACGGGGCCGAAGAAAAGCAGCCTTACCGCGTGCAGGTGACCAGCGACGACAACGACGAGGACCAGATATTAGCAATGGCCGGGCTGTACGACGTGTGGAAGGGGCAGTACGGTGAGCCGCTGCTGATCTATACTATCATCACCACCGAGGCGAGCCCGGGAATTCGAGGTCTTCATGAGAGAATGCCTGTAATCCTTTCGAGGGAAGATGAGGAAGTGTGGCTCGATCCCGGCATGAAGGACACAGAACGGCTCTTGAGGTTGCTTCGGCCGTACCCTGACGAGAAGATCAGCCCATACCGGGTGGGGCGAGGTGTGGGTTCTTGGGCTTCGCCCAATTCAGGCCCTGGTAACGACCGAGTGGAGCTCATAAGAGCTGCGTGAGCAAGATTGCTCAGTTGTTCTAAGAACGCGGGCGCTGATATTCTAGTGTGGGAGGAGAAGCAGATGAAGGAGATACCCGTGGAGGGCCCGTCCGACAAGCTTAGCACACTAAAACGTCAAAGAACCGTATTGCGCATCGCAACCACCACGCACCCTCTATGGTGTGCGATGGCCGGAACTGCTGTGACCGGAACTATGTGATAGGAGGAGCCGTGGGTAACCAGACTAACGACATTCGGGTGACGCTGGAAATCGGACCGAAGGGCAAGAAGGTGGTGGCGGTGGCAGTAGACTGGCCCGGCCTCGAGCGCGGGGCAACAACCGGGGACGCTGCGATTGAACGCTTACTCTCCTACGCTCCACGTTATGCACCGGTGGCGAAGCTGGCTGGGATGGGGGTCGAGTTTGCGACCGGCAGCGCCGTCGACGTGGTCGAGCAATATCCGGGCACGGGCTCAACCGACTTCTGGGGTATCTCGTTCGCGTTTTCAGGTATCGACCAGGAGGCCATGTCAGACGAAGAATTGGAGCGTGAACTGGCGCTGATGCGGTCGTGCTGGGCGTTTTTCGACGAGGTTAGTTCGCGCGTGTCTGCTGAGATGCAGAAGGGTCCGCGCGGCGGAGGGCGAGATCGGGACCTCATCGTCCGTCATGTGCTTTTCACCGAGCGGGAATGGGCGAAAATGGTGGGCGTTATCACGCCCGAGGAGACGATGCTGACTAGCGAGGAACTGAACGCTTA
>JBBSGN010000580.1:0-2886 GCA_038254085.1 Chloroflexia bacterium
ACGACCAGATTAATAGTGACAGGTATTTTCGCAATAGCCTTGTTGAGCGGTGCAATCCTAGTGGCTGGGCGTACCCTCCCGGGAGCAGCATCCTCAAACAACCGTCAGGCCGCCAGCCTCAACGCCATCACCGTCCCACTCACCGTTACGGTAACAGCCAGCGCCACCGCCCTAACAGGCACCGCCACAGTAACCATAACTCCAGAAGCAACCGAGACTGAACAAGCTACTGAGACCCCTGAAGCAACAGAAACATCCGAAGCCACCGAGACCGAAGAGGCCACTCATACTCCTGTAATGACCGGCACCCCACCGGCTACCAGCACCGCTACCGTCACTGGCACGCCCATGGCCTCCGTTACCGCCGGTCAAAAGGTCACTATCTGCCATCGCACCGGCTCTCTGCACAACCCCTTCGTGCAAATCACCGTTGACCAAAGCGCGCTTCCTGCTCACAGGGCGCATGGTGACATAATCCCCGCCCCTCCTAATGGCTGCCCGGCGGGAACCGCCGTGCCCAAGCCCACTCACGAAGCGCATCCCACCCATATGCCGCACGCCGATCAGAACAATAATTCGTCTCACGGCAACGGCGACAACGGCCAGGACAAGAGCCAGGATAAAGGCAACAACAATCACGACGGCGCGCCCAAGGACCACCCGCCACACGCGCCCAAACTCTCCTAATCTCTCTCCCCGCACGAAGGGAAGGAAAGCACAAAAATAAATACCGGATCGCACCAGGCGATCCGGTATTTATTTTTGTGCTTTCGCTGCATGTGGCATATAAATTGCTTAGTAGGTGGATACCAGAATAAAGCGGTCGAGCAAGGCGCCTACGTTCACCTTTCGATACACGCACCTAAGTTCCTAGCACTCTTACTTTATCAACTTTCACAGCGGCTAAGACCCCCTGCTTTAGCTGTGGGGATACAGCCGCCTTTACGAAGTAGGTCAGTTGAAAGTCCGTTCATAGTTCCTCCAAAAGTGGTATAATGATAGTGACAAAGCACCTTACCAATCTAACAATGTTTGGCGGTTCCAGGCTAAATCGTTCGCCTGGGTAAAAGCATTGACGTGTTGTCTAATGTGCGTGCAATACGGTGGTTGTTGAGGTAACACTCGCTGCCGTGCATGAAATGTCAAACGGGCAGGAAGTGCCCAACATGACGATATTCACAAGAGTATCGAAGTGTAGAAGCCCCTGAGTTTACTCATGGGGTACTTCACTGTCGTTGCCTTGTTTTGTGCCCACCGCTATTTACCTGTCGGGATTCCCGTCTTTGGCCAGCCATGTTAGGACCCAGTTATAGGAGGTGCCTATGTGTACACGCAGCGCCAATTGATTCACACCGGAGCAAACAGCGACGTACGGTTCGCCCTGCGCATCGTGGGCGTTTTTGAGTGCAGGGGCCACGAACCCATTTAGCAACGAGGGAGCATGATTAATGAATAAGCTATCTATTTCTAGAGTGGATGCCAGAGCGCGTCCGCTGCTGGTCGCGTTGGGCATTAGCGCCCTCCTGGCCTTGACCGGCATCACCGGCTTCGCGGCGATGCGCCCCACCACCCTGCCCACACAGGCGCACGCAGGGACGCAGCCGCGCTTGCCTGATAACAAGTCTATCAACGCCCATATCGGCGACTATAGCTGCAATAACAGCGAGTGGCACTTCGTGATCACCCAGGTGCGCGACCAGCAAAGCGCGCCTGCTTCCATCAGCGTGTCCTGGGCCAACGGCGCGCATGAAGACGTGCCATTCCAGCGGTACACCGGCCACACCGCTCACTACGTTACTACTTCCAATCTTGACTCGCAGGTGACTTCGGCCACCGCCGAGATTTACGACCAATGGAGCGGCCAGTTCAACCTGAGTCACGGCCCATGTGGACCTGCCTCCACCGGCACCGCCACTGAAGTCGCCGCGACACACACCCAGGCCCCGTCTACTCATACCGCCATAGTTACCCAGACCGGCACACCGGCCGCGACACACACCCAGGCCCCCGGCGGCGGTTGCCAATTCGCCATCCTCGACTTCCACGCCTGCATTGACGCTAACCTCTGCGCCCAGTACTCAATACCCCTCAAGAACGAGGGCGACACAGCCATCACGGTTGACGGCACCATAATCTTGCAGGAGCGCGGCGGCGGTGAGATCGGGCGTAATGTCATTCCTCCCACCACCATACCGCCCCGGAGCACCGTCTACGTGAACGGCACTGTTTGCGCTACGCAGTACGGCCCCGGTCCTTATCACCTGTATGTCACCATTCAGGACATAGGTAGAGTGTGCGAAATGAAGCACAAACGGCAGCCTCTGCACGAGTGCGAAGTTACACCCACAGTCAGCGCCACCGCACAGGCCAGCCATACCGCGCAAGCCACCGAAACCGGCACCGCCATAGCCTCGATGACGATGACCCCGATGGTCACAACTACGGGTACGCCATCTGTCATAGGCACTAGCACCAGCACACCGACCAGCACCGAGATAGCAGCCACCAACACTGCTACCATTACGCCCACCAATACTCAGGTAGTAGCCACAAACACCCCCACAAATACGCCAACCAACACTGCCGTGATACCAACCCACACGCCCACGAACACCCCTACCAATACTGCGGTTGTACCAACCAATACACCTACGAACACCCCCACTAACACTGCCGTGATACCAACCCACACGCCCACGAATACTCCAACTAACACCCAGGTCGTCCCAACTCACACACCTACAAATACGCCTACTAACACCCCGACGAACACGCCCACAAACACCCCAACCGAGACTCCGACCAACACGCCTACTGAGACTCCGACCAACACGCCTACTGATACACCTACTGAGACCCCAACCGAGACTCCGACCAACACGCCTA
>JBBSGN010000581.1:0-2884 GCA_038254085.1 Chloroflexia bacterium
CGCACCGCGCTAGCGAGGAGGAAGCTAAATGACAGATAGAATCGTTCAGGCGCTCGTCGTACTGCTGGGCGTGCCAGCAGTGCTGGGCGGCTACATCTGGGGGGTTGAACGGCTGATGGGTCTCCTGCCGGAGCGTCGGCGCCCCAAGGTCAGGCCATGGTTCTGGGTTGGACCTGGGCTGCTGTTACTAGCGGTGTTCCTGGTTTGGCCGGCGCTCAACACCGTCTACTTTAGCTTTATGAACGCCGACACCACGCAGTTTGTGGGCTTGCAGAACTACGTCTACGCCTTCACTAATAGTGAAGTGCTCATCTCAATGCGAAACAATCTGCTCTGGTTGGTGTTCTTCACGCTCTTCACCGTGGTCTTTGGGCTGCTAATAGCTGTGCTGACGGACCGAGTGCCATACGAGCGTGTAGCCAACGCCATTATCTTCCTGCCGATGGCGATCTCATTCGTCGCGGCTGGGGTGATATGGAAGTTCATGTACGACTACCGGCCTCCCGGCCAGCCGCAGACCGGCACGGTCAACGCCGTTCTCACCAGCGTCGTGCCAGGCGCACAACCCCAGGCATGGCTTATCAATCAGACAACTAATAATCCGGCGCTGATCCTGGTCGCTGTGTGGATGTGGACCGGGTTTTGCCTGGTTATCCTGTCGGCGGGCTTGAAGGGCATTCCAGAGGAGTTGCTTGAAGCCGCGCGCGTGGACGGGGCCACCGAGTGGTACGTCTTCACCAGGATCACCCTCCCGCTCCTCGCCCCGACCATCGCGGTTGTCGCCACCACGATGGTGATCAACGCACTTAAGGCGTTTGACATTATCTATGTAATGACCGGTGGCAACTACAACACCCAGGTAATCGCCTACCAGATGTACCAAGAGCTGTTCAGCGCACGTAATCTCGGTAGGGCAAGCGCGATTGCCGTCATCCTGCTGGCAGCTATCATTCCGGTTATGCTGGTGAACATCCGCCGCTTCAGGCAACAGGAGGCCATTAGATGAAGCTTTACAAATCTACAAGCATAGCGCTCCCACGCGCCGTGGAAACTACAGCCACTGGGCGTCTGTCCAGGCGCTTAGGCCGTGGGCCACTGCACCTGGCGGTCCTGGTGATCGCCGTGCTCTGGCTCGTGCCTACGGTCGGCCTGCTGGTAAGCTCGTTCCGCCCGGCTACTCTGGTCGCCACTACAGGTTGGTGGAACGCCATCACGACGCCTTTCTCTTTCACGCTGGATAACTATCGCCAGGTGATTGAAACCAATAATATGGGGCAAAGCTTCATCAACAGCTTGTTCATCGCTATTCCGGCGACTATCATACCGATCATGGTCGCTGCCTTCGCGGCCTACGCCTTCTCCTGGATGGAGTTTCCCGGTCGCAACCTATTATTCATATTGGTCGTTGGTATGTTGGTGGTGCCGCTACAGATGACGTTTGTGCCGGTGCTACGCATCTTCAACAGCCTGCATCTAACGGGCACGTTCCTGGGCATCTGGCTGGCGCACACCGCCTACGGTCTGCCGTTTGCCATCTACCTATTGCGTAACTTCTTCGGCGGGCTGCCCCGCGAGATGTTCGAGTCGGCTTACCTGGACGGCGCGTCACCGCTTACTGCCTTCTTCCGGATCGCGCTGCCAACCTCGGTGCCTGCGCTGGCATCGTTGGCGATCTTTCAGTTCATGTGGGTGTGGAACGACCTGTTGGTGGCGCTGATCTTCCTGGGAGGCAGGCCAGCCGTCGCCCCGATGACCGTCACCATCGCCAATCTGGTCAACTCGCTCGGCCAGGGCTGGCAATTGTTAACGGCGGCTGCATTTATCTCGATGATGCTGCCCCTGATAGTCTTCCTCACTATGCAGCGCTACTTTGTGCGCGGTATCCTTACCGGGTCTGTGAAAGGGTAGGTGTAGATCACTATGAACGGTGAACCGGAGTTCCAGCGTTTAGATGAGATAGAAAGGCTGTATGCCCCAGAGGAGTTGCCCGCCGACGACCCTGAGCACGCGCGTGTGCGAGCGGACGAAGGTGGGACGGACCAAAGCGCGGGCGCCGGCCAGGCCGTTCCCCTCGGAGAACCGCCCTCAGCCGCGCCGGTGGCGAACATTGGCACTGCCCCGAGCGCGGCAGCCGCCCCACCAAACATCGGGCACCAGGACCACGGCGGCGCGCCGGGCGACCCCGAAACGCAAGCGGAGAACCCTCTCGATACGTAACTGCTGTGGGCGCGGGTACTTTTACCTCGGCGGTTGAGAGGCTATTGTTTCGGCGGCCTCCGCTTGAGATAGGCTATGGGTCTTGACCAGCTCGCTATACCACACGGCGCTCTGCTTCCAGACGCGCTGTAGCGACGGTCTGTCAACATGGATCAGCCCGAATGCCGACTCCGGCCTGTACCCCTCTGCCCATTCGTAGTTGTCCATCAGCGTCCAGGCAAAGTAGGCCTCCACCGGAACCCCGCGCAAGAGCGCCTTGTATATTTGGCGGACGTGTTCCACCAGATATCGCACGCGCGGCGCATCATCTATGACTTCGGCCTTGCCGTCCCAGGGCGTGTCCAGGGCCATCCCGTTCTCGGTGACGTATAACTTCCTCAATCCGAACGCTCTGTAACCAAAGTAAACCTGTTGAAGAATATCGTACAGCCCGTCAGGGTAGTACGGAGATTGAAAGATAGGCCAGCCCAGACTGTTGGCCGGCCCACGCTCTACCAGCGTCTGTTCAGACCGAAGCTCCCCACCTGCTGCGCGATACAGCCCGCCCCTGTAGTAATTCACCCCCAAGGCGTGTAGCTTGTTCCCGATTCTGATGGTGCCCATATCCGCTTCGTAGCCGGGCGGCAGCACACCATCTCCATACGGTTGCGCCATTAGCTCAGGGTAG
>JBBSGN010000582.1:0-2880 GCA_038254085.1 Chloroflexia bacterium
TGGGCAACACCCCCAGTGTCTGCCGCAAGTGCTACATCCACCCAGCCGTCTTAGACTCCTATACGGACGGCACGATGCTAGATTCGCTCAAGCAGCTTACGGAGCAGGAGATGAAGGAATCTCTGCACGACCTCAAGCCCGAAGAAGCCGCAGTAATGGCCCTCTTGCAGGCGCGCCTGTCAAGGGAAGTAGAATCTAAATAAAACAAACAACCCTCCACCGAAGATGGAGGGTTGTTTGTTTTATTTAGTGTTGGTCAGCCTACGTTTGGCCCGGCGTTGCGGACCTCTTCGGGAACCTGGTCGGCGAACTGGGCGAAGTTTTGCTGGAAGCGCTTCGCCAGGTTGCGGGCGGCGGTGTCGTAGGCCCCCTTGTCCTCCCAGGTGTTGCGCGGCCACAGCACCTCGTCCGGCACGCCTGGGCAATGCATCGGCACCGCGAAGCCGAAGATAGGGTCTAGCCGGGTCTCAACTTGCGCCAACGAGCCGTTCAAGGCGGCGCTGACCATGGCCCGCGTATAGGCGATGCTCATCCTGTGGCCGGTGCCATAAGGCCCACCCGTCCAACCGGTGTTCACCAACCACACGTGCGACCCATGCTCCTTGATCTTGTCGCCCAACATGCGCGAATAGGTCATAGGCGGCAACGGTAGGAAGGGCGAGGCGAAGCAGGTGCTAAAGTTTGGCTCAGGCTCGGTCACGCCGCGCTCAGTGCCAGCCAACTTGGCGGTATAGCCAGACAGGAAGTAATAGCGGGCCTGGTCGGGTGTAAGGCGGGCAATCGGCGGCATCACCCCGAAGGCGTCGGCTGTCAGCATCATAATGTTCTTTGGGTGGCCGCCCATGCCGGTAGCCGAAGCGTTTGAGATAAACTCTATCGGGTAGGCCGAGCGGGTGTTCTCGGTCAGTTTGGCGCTTTCCAGGTTGAGCTTGCGCGTGTCGGGGTCTATCACCACGTTCTCCAGTATCGTACCAAAGCGGTGGGACGCCTTCCAGATGTCCGGCTCGGCCTGCTGCGACAGCTTTATTACTTTCGCGTAACAACCGCCCTCGAAGTTGAGCACGCCGCCATTGCTCCATCCATGCTCGTCGTCGCCAATCAGTGCGCGCTTGGGGTCGGCAGAGAGGGTGGTCTTGCCCGTGCCCGACAGCCCGAAGAAGAGGGCCGAGTCGCCTTCAGGCCCGATGTTGGCCGAGCAGTGCATCGGCAGCACGCCCCGCCCCGGCAGCACATAATTCATTACAGTGAACATGGACTTTTTGATCTCGCCCGCGTACTTTGTGCCGCCTATCAGCACTATCTTCTGGCCTAAATTGAGCGCGATAAAGGTCTCCGAGCGGGTTCCCTCCTGGGTAGGCTTGGCGTGGAAGGATGGCACGTCTATCACCGTAAAATCGGGCGTGAAGTTGGCGCGCTCCTCCTCGGTTGGACGGCGGAACAGATTGCGCGAGAAGAGGTTAGCCCAGGCGGTCTCGGTGGCGACGCGCACCGACAGACAATACTTTGGGTCGGCCCCAACAAAGAGGTCCTGCACATACAACTCTTTGTCTTCCAGGTATTCCATCATGCGGTCGCGCAGCGCGTTGAAGTGATCCTCGCTCATTGGCTGGTTCGGTCCCCACCATATCTCTTTCTCGCTGGACGGTTCCCGCACGACAAACTTATCTTTGGGAGAGCGCCCTGTATATTGGCCTGTGCTTACCGCGAAAGGGCCGCTTGCGGCCAGAAGGCCCTCTTTGTTGCGTATGGCCTCCTCGTAGAGTCTTGCGGGGGGGAGGTTATGCTTTTCGCCGTTGATGTTGATTGCTGCCGACGTACCGGCGGTCGGTGCCGTTTTCTGCATTTGTCGAACTCCTTTGTTACACAAGCAGATTCCGCAAGGGGCCGGATGCTTTAAGCCCCTGCTACGCTAAACATATATTACAAGGGTCGTATCTACTATATCTCCTGCCCCATCTTCGGAGCGGCACATATTATTGTAAACGAGATGAGCGTTGCTTGGCAAGGCACAACGTACAAACAAAAACACAGCAACCGCTCCTGCGCGGTTGCTGTGTTTTTGTTTGTACTATGCAAGGGCGGCTCGAGAACCGCCCCTACGCTAGGCTAACACGCTACTGCTTGTTCTTGATCTCAGCCACGCCAGGAGCGCAGTTTACGGGGAAGAAAGTGTTAGCCACAATCTTCGAGGTCTGCCCCCTGGTGATGTTGTTGTAGGTCAGGAAGTAACGTAGGTTGGCAGGTGGCACACAAGGGCCTGCAGGCGGTGAACCGCAGTCGTACCCGTTGATGATCCCCCTCTCCGCCAGCCTTCCTATGTACTGGAAGAATGTGTCAGAAGGTGGCACGTCTTGGAATGACTGGTCGGTAACAATGTCGGTGTAGCCGGCTGCATTGGCGTCTATCTTGGCTAACTGCCCTCTCGTTACCGAGTTGTAAGGCAAGAAGCATGGGATACCAAGCTGCCCGCAGTGCTGCACGTCGTTGTACCCACTGATGTACCCTCGGTTGGCTAAACGCTCGATGTATACCCAGAATGGGTGAGAGGGTGGCACATCGGTGAACGTCTGCTGGGTAGGTGGGATAGGCTCGTTGAAGCCAGCGGAGTTAGCCACAATCTTAGATACCTGCGCTCTGGTGATGTCGTTGTAAGGCTTGAAGCAGGGGTCTCCTGTGGGGCAGCCTGAGGAGTAGCCACTGATGATGCCTCGACAGTAGAGGCAGTCAATGTATATCTCGAAGGGGTTGCCCGCTATGTCTGTGAACGGCACATCGCACACAAGGCGGGTAGGTGAAGCTGCGGGTGTAGAAGTAGGGGTGTCTGTGCTGACACTTGTAGCTGGTATTGTGCCCTGAACGGTAGGAGTCTTTGTGCTGACA
>JBBSGN010000583.1:0-2877 GCA_038254085.1 Chloroflexia bacterium
CTCACCCTAATGATGATGGGCAATTTCACCTTCGCTATGAACTACTCGCTGGTCGGCTACCTCTACTTCATCCCGACCTACTTCGCATGGGCCGTGCTGATGGCGATTGGATTGGCGTGGTCGTTGCGCGCCGTAGGGAATAGCCTGCACGGTCGGGTAGGGGTTGCCGTAGTGCGGGCGGGTGGGGCAATACTGGGCGTTGCCTTGTTGAGCATAGTTATCTATCTGAGTGCGTTGCGCTATCCGAACATAGACCAGAGCGACCAGACGGCCACGCGCGACGAGTCGCTGGCGCTGCTCAAGGCCGCCCCACAAGGCGCGAGCCTTTATCTGGACTGGGAAGACCTGTCGGCTATACGCTTCTACCGCCTGGTGTACAACACGCGCCCCGATATAACGCTCCATTCGGGCGACCCCGCCGACTGGGCCAAAGGCGTCTATTGCGATGTGACCAACGGCGCAGCCGCCTACGTGGGCGAGTTCGCGGGCGCGCAACCCGCTATCATAGCCCGCGACTTCACTCTGCAAGCCGCCCCTATCGGCTGGCGCGTGATGACGGTGACAGACAGGGCAAAGTATGAGACACCCCCTTGCGGCACTTGCGCCACCTGCCGGTGATGAAGCCTAAAACAACAAAAACAACCTCCGGAGGCTTTTAGGCTTCTATGCGCTTGAGATGCACCAGCAGCACCGCCACATCCGCAGGCGTAACCCCCGCTATACGCGACGCCTGGCCGACAGTGGCCGGTCTAAAGCGGACCAGCTTCTGCCGCGCCTCGGTCTTGAGCGAAGGGACTTCGTCAAACGGGAAATCGGACGGGATAGGGCGCTCTTCCAGCCTGCGGGTGCGGGCCACCTCGGCTTCCTGCTTCTGTATGTAGCCCGCGTACTTGGCCGCGATCTCGGTCTGCTCGGCGGCTTCCTCTACCACCGGGTCGGTCGTATTGAGGTCCGGCAGCAGCACGCCAAGCGCCTGGTATGGCGTATCCTGGCGCCGCATGTATTCGAGCATGGTGGTGTGTCGCCCGCGCTCAGGCGCCTCGTATCCTGCTGCCGCCAATCGTGCCCCAATCGCGTTGGTGATCACACCCTCCGACAACCTGGCAAGCGCGTCTGACACTATCTCCTCTTTGCGCTGCACGGCTCCGCACCGTTTGTCGCTGACCAGGCCCAGAGCGTGCCCTATCGCGCTCAGGCGCAAGTCGGCGTTGTCCGAGCGCAGCAGCAGGCGGTACTCGGCCCGCGAGGTCATCAGGCGGTACGGCTCGCGATGGTCCATACTGGTCAGGTCGTCCGTCATCACGCCTATATAGGCCAGGTGACGTGGCAACACTAACGGCCTGTTGGCTGCAATGTCGCCAATGATGCGGGCGACGGTATCACCGGTCCCACTTTCTTCCGCAGGCGCATAAGGCTCTACATTCTGCCTTCTGCAATAGAGGGCAGCGTTGATGCCCGCCATGACACCCTGTCCGGCAGCCTCTTCATAACCCGATGTGCCGTTGATCTGCCCGGCCAGGAAAAGGCCCGCCACCCGCTTGCTCTCCAGCCAGGCAGTAATCTCGCTGGCGGGCACCGCGTCGTACTCGACCGCATAGCCGACGCGCATGATCTCAGCGTTGCGCAGAGCCGGTATAGAGCGTATGAAGCGCCACTGCGCATCTTCGGGTAGCGACGTGCTGGCTCCCTGCACGTACACCTCGTTGGTGCGCCACCCCTCCGGTTCCAAAAATAGCTGGTGGCTCTCCTTGTCCGCAAACCTGTGTATCTTGTCCTCGATAGAGGGACAATATCGCGGCCCCACACCCTCTATCTGCCCGTTAAACATCGGCGAGCGATGCAAGTTTTCCCGAATAATAGCATGCGTCTCCGGTGTGGTATGCACCAGGTAGCAGGGCATTTGCTTGCGCCAATGGGGAATGGGGAATGGGGAATGGGGAAGCGCCTCATATTCCCCATTCCCCATTCCCCATTCCCCATTTGGATAGGTGTCGAGCGGTTCCTGTGTGATGGCCTCGATACGCTCGTGGCCGAAATACAGGGGTGTTGGGCTGCCTGGCTGTAGCTCGGTGAGCGAGAAGTCTATGGTGCGGGCGTCTATGCGCGGTGGTGTGCCGGTCTTGAGGCGCATGAGGGGGAACGACAATTCGCCCAGTACCTCCGACAACTGGATAGAGGGCGCTTCGCCCGCCCGCCCCGCCGGAGCCGTGAAGCCGCCGGAGATTATTCGACCCCTCAGAAATGTGCCCGTTGTCAGCACTACGCTGCTCGCTCTGTACTCGCGCCCGGTGCCTGTGGTCACACCCACCACCTTGAGCCTCCGCCCAGGCGCTCGCAATGCCTCTTCTGCGGCCTCTGCGCTATGGTCGAGCGTCCTGGCGATCTGCTCGCCTGAGGCGTCTGGGTCGAGCGGCTGGAGGAGCAAGCCGGTTACGCTCGCTTGTTTCAGGTGCAGATTGGGCGTGGTCTCCAGCACGCTCTTCATCGAGAGGGCGTACAGCTTTTTGTCGCACTGGGCGCGGGGAACCTGCACGGCAGGCCCCTTACGCACGTTGAGCATCCGTATCTGGATCGAGGTGCGGTCGGTGTTGCGGGCCATCTCGCCGCCCAGAGCGTCAATCTCGCGCACGACGTGGCCTTTGGCCGGCCCACCCACCGACGGGTTGCATGGCATGAGCGCCACCGTATCCAGGTTGAGCGTCAGGAGCAGCGTGCAGTGCCCCATGCGCGCCGAAGCCAGCGCGGCCTCGCACCCCGCGTGCCCCGCGCCCACTATAATCACATCGTATGTATCGCCTTGCTCACTGCCGGTAAACATGCCTATCTTCACCTTCACTATTCAGGGTTCTATCTATTGTACCAGAACATATAAAAAGA
>JBBSGN010000584.1:0-2877 GCA_038254085.1 Chloroflexia bacterium
AACAAAACATCCCGCCTAAAGCGGGATGTTTTGTTTACTGCCTGTATTAGTTGTTACGGGCGGACAGCAGCCGTGTAGTGCGCGGCCCAGTACGAGCTCCAAAGCTCGCTGACCGTCACGCCGGTGCTCTCGTTCTCGGCGTGGACAAACCTGCCGTTGCCGATGTAGATGCCCGCGTGCGACAGCCCGCGCTTGTAGGTGTTCGAGAAGAAGAGCAGGTCGCCGGGTTGTAGGTCTTTGCTGCTCACATGAGGGCCGCTGTTGTACTGGACGGACATGCTGTGGGTCACGTTCTTGCCTATCTTGCCCAGCACGTAGTAGACGAAGCCGCTGCAATCGAAGCCGCTCGGCGAGGCCCCGCCGAACCTGTAGCGATAGCCCACGTAACGCATGGCGATACTCACGATAGTACTCCCACGCCCCGCAGTCTGCGCTGGAGGTTGAGCGGCGGGCGCTGTGGCCGCCTTCACTTGGCTGGCGGGCTGCGCGACTGGGGCAGCAGATGCAGGTGCAGGAGCGGGTGCGACCACAGGAGCAGGTGGATTCACCTTTACAGCCGGGAGCGCCTGAATTACAGGCGCAAGGGCCGGTGCTGATGCTGACGCTGGTGCTGGCGCAGGTGCCAGTGCAGGTAGGGGAGCCGGAGCCTGGGCCACCACCGCAGGCGCGGCTGGGGCTTGCGCCTGGGCCAGATATTGGGCCATCACCCAGCCGGTGTTGCCGTTGGCCGACACCTGATACCAGCTTACCTTGTCGCTGTCTACCGTTGGACCTTGCTTGACCGTCACCAGCGTGTTGGCGTCCAGTGTAGCCACTACTGAACCGCCGCTACCGGCGCTGGCTCGCACCCTGAGGGGGTCGCCGTCGGTGTTTGCCACGCGAGCATATCCCGACAGTTTTGGGGTGGCCGGCGCCGCTTGTGACTTCGCACTGGCGTTAGAAACTGGAGATTTCGCGCCTGCCGTCGCATCGCCCTTGCTTACGAGGAAGTCCGACACTATCCAGCCGGTGCCGCCGGGGGCCTGCACCTTGTACCAGGCATTGCCCTTGCTGTCCTTGCTGGGGCCGGCAAGCACCGTCACGGTCTCGCCCTCATGGGCCTCGGCCACCTGCTTGTTGTCGGACCCCGCGCCATCGCGTACACGTATGTTGTCGCCATCGGTGTTGGCTATGAGCGCTTTGCCACCCACCGCCATTGTACCGGCGGCGAAAGTGGATGGGGCTGCCGCCATGCCAAACATGAGTAAAAGCGTGAGCAGTGTTGCTGCCCCTACTGCCTTCTTGATGCTGAGATTCAAATTGCGCCTCCAATTATTGCAACTAAGATTATGTTGAAGATTCCGACACTTGCCCAAAAAGTGGTCCTTGCAGGCTTATAAGCGATAAGTGCGAGCAACAAGAACGTATAAGCACCTATACAGGAGGTTTAGACTCCTGCCACGGGATTTCGCCGGCTGGTATTAACTTTCGCTGCAAGTGTTGTGAAAAAGGGCGATTGAGAGAACGATCAGGATTGATATGCAATCACTGGTACGAAATGGATAGGTAGCCACGCTTATGCGGGAGGGCGTGGAAGAGGGAGATGAGGCGCATGTGGGCCTTTGCGCGGAAGCTCGATGCGCTGTACCCACTGAACCTCAAACTGGAGGACCGAGGAGGATTGGGGTTGGAGGAGGCAGGGCGCAAATCACGCCTGCCCAGACTACGGCGGCGCAAAGAAAACGCCACCAGCATGTAAACAACGCATCTCAGGTTGTGCCGCATGGGGTTTGCAGAAGCAGGACCACCCTTGCCTTCAGCCCTTGTTTGGCTCACCAGACCGCTTGCTGCTGCCAGCAAACACAGGTCACTTAGCTCTCGCGCTGTAGCCATAACCTCCTCGAAGCAACAGCCTGACACACGTTGTCAGGTTGCCTGTGCCGTCAATGAGGTTACCATAACGGCAATATTCGAGTCAACGATATTGCTACGCAATATAACGTATCTTTAGGATGACATGTTTCCCGTCCTACTGCTTGACGCAAAACGCTTCTGCGAAACTCGCAAAAAACAGCTCCCGGTGGGGGCTGTTTTTTGCGTGCAGACCTGTAAGTTAGCTCTGGGCGCCGCTGTCGCCGGCGTAGTTCATGGAATTACCGTAGTCGGTGCTTCCCTCACCGGCGTTGTAGCTGCCAGCGGACGTGTAGCCGCTCTCGGCGGCGCCTTCGTCGCCTTCATAGCGGAAGGCGTCCTCGCCGTAGTCGTCGTAGTCCGAGTCATCGCCTCGGCGCAGCAGGAAAAAGGCCGCCGCGCCGATTGCCCCCGCTACGACTATGAGCGGGAAGGGGAGGCCGCCTTTCTTGTCGTTCTTGCCATTCTTCATAATCTCCTCGGCCTTGTCCTTCGACACTTCCAGCTTGGTATCGAGCTTCTCCGAGCGGTCTTTCTGCATCTGGTCGTCGTACCACTCGATCTCGTCTTGCTTGGCTTCGAGGTTCTTGCGGATAATGTTGAGCGATTTGGGGTCGTCTATCTCGTCCAGGTTGTCAACGTAGCGCTTGATGCCACGCTCGGCGCCGAGCCGCATCCCCGCAAGGCTTGTGTCGTCGTTCATGCCGGTAAGCCTGCCCCACAAGGTAGCCTGGCCCTTACCGGCGCCGACCTCGTACTCGACCGGGTCGCCACCCAGGTCTTCGATCCGCGCATTAAGCGCCTCGGCCTGCTTCATATGCGAGTCCCGGAACTTGCTGTACGCCTTACGCAGCTTCTTGTCGTCTACTTCGTCAATTGCGGCGTCGAGAGCGGCAATCGCCATGTTCTCGGTCTTGACCAGATCGTCAAGCGCCTTGATCGTCTTCTTGTTGCTCATTTCCTGTCCTCCTAACGTGTATTCCTAGC
>JBBSGN010000585.1:0-2870 GCA_038254085.1 Chloroflexia bacterium
AAGGCAGAAGGCAGAAGGCACAGCTCAGAACGACATGGGAGAGTGGGTTTGTCTCCAATAAATCTCTCGTTTTTGAGATAACTTCTAGTGGTTAGTTGTGCTTTCTGCTTTCTGTCTACTTCTGGTCACTTTATAATAAGTCCATATGAGTGTGCGCGTTGAGGTGGAGAGGACAGTGGTGGCGACTGGGAGGCCCGCGATTACCGAGTGGGCACGTGAGAGGCGGGCCAGTTTCCTGCTGGGCGCGCTACTTCTCGGCACGCTGCTCAAGGGCGTGATGTGGACCGGGCTGATCTTCCCGTTCGACGCGCCGGACGAGCCTTCGCACTTCAACTATGTGATGCAGGTGCATACCAACCACACACTGCCGGTAATCGTGATGACCACGCCCAACACGACGGTCCCACCGTCCACGCCACAGGACAGCATGACGCGCACTGTGCTCGACCGCTTCGGCTTCACCGCCTTTCGCGGCAGGCCATACGAGTCGTCCCAACCGCCCCTCTTCTACGTAGTTGCCGCCCTGCTGATAGCTCCTATGGGGGAAGGACGACTTACCCTGATGTATGCGGCGCGTTTAGCCTCGGTGCTGTTTGGGGTGGGAGCAGTGTGGGCGCTCTGGTGGGGTGTGCGCGCTCTGTGGCCTGGCGCGCCACTCGTGGTCTGGGGTGCGCCATTGGCCCTCACACTTCACCCGGAGTTCACCTTCGTCACGTCTACCATCACTAATGACGCTGCGGTGCTGTTCTTCGGCGCGCTATTGTTCGCGGTGTGGGCCGCCGGGCTGCGCGCGCTTGCCTGCCACAAAAAGGTCATCCTATGGCAGTGGGGCTTGATCGCGGGCGCGGTGACGGGGTTGGGCCTGCTCACCAAACTGACTATGATCGTCACTCTGCCGGGGACCTTGCTGTGGCTCTGGTGGCTGGTCTCCGGGCAGGGCGTAACGATACATCGGCTGAGGCGCTTGGCGGCAGGCGCGGTAGCTGCGGGTATAGCTATCCTCTTGCTGGTTGGCTGGTGGGTGGCACGCAATCTGCAAATCTACGGTGAGCCGACCGGCACGCGCTCGATCCTGGGTATCTATCACGGCATCTATTGGCGGCGGCGCGGCTTCCCCGAAAACCAGTTGTTCAGCTTCTTCCCGCTCGACGACTTCGGCATCAGAGGCTTTCGCTCGTTCTGGGCGGCCTACGACTGGTCGCTCCTGACGCTCGACTGGTGGGTGTACGCAGGCTTGTTGTTGCTGTCGTTGTGCGCTATATTCGGTATAGCGCGCGCCTGGCTTGCATCTCGCAACACGATGCAACCCGGCCAGGACACAGCCAGGAGACGCATCGTATGGCTATCGGTTATCACACTACTCGCTGCGGCGGCTAACATGCTCTTTTATAATAGCTTCGTGGATTACCAACCGCAGGGCCGCTACCTGTTCGTCGCACTCGCTCCCACCATGCTACTCATACTGCTGGGCCTGCGCCACGTCACCCGCAACCGCAGCGCCAACCGCGCCATCGCGCTTATCCTACCCGCGTCGTTGGCTGTGTTGCAACTAATAAGCATACCAGCGCTATTGAAGCAATGGACGCACATGGTAAAGTTGTTTGGGTAGGCGACAATACTCTCTAATCCCTGCTCACCGACTACCGACGACCGGCTGCCAACAAAGCAATAGGAGCCTGATGAAAGTAATAATCCCTGCTGCCGGCTACGGAACCCGCATGAGGCCACATACCCATACTCGGCCCAAGCCGCTTGTGCCTGTGGCCGGGCGACCTTCGCTGGCATTCGTGCTTGACGCTCTCAAGCCGCTCGACATCGAGGAGATAATCTTCATCGTCGGCAAGATGGGCGAGCAGATGGAGGAGTACGTCAGCAAGCACTACCCTTACAAGACGCGCTTCATCGAGCAGAAGGTGATGCGCGGGCAGGCGGACGCCATCGCTCTCGCCGAGCCATACGTGCAGGGCGACCTGATGACCCTCTTCGTGGACACCCTCTTCGAGGCCGACCTGGGCGCGATAAACAACCTGCCGGACGCGGATGGGGCCATGTTCGTGGCCGAGGTGCCCGACCCCTCGCGCTTCGGCATTGCGGTGGTCGGTCCCGGCGGATACGTGACCAAGATCGTGGAGAAGCCTAAGGAGCCTGAGAGCAACCTGGCTGTGGTCGGCCTGTACTACTTCAAAGAATCGCAGTGGCTCTTCGGCGCGATACACAAGCTGATGGAGTCGGGCCGCAGTCTCAACGGCGAATATTTTCTGGCCGACGCTATACAGGTGATGGTTGACGAAGGAGCCAAATTCAGAACGTTCCCCGTCCACGTCTGGGAGGACACGGGCACCTGGGACGCAGTCCTCCACGCCAATCGCCACTTGCTGCGCGGCATGGACGCCCACACCGAGCCGTATATGCAGGGCACTTGTCTAATCCACCCACCTTGCTACATAGCGCCCGACGCCACCATCGAGAACTCGATCATCGGCCCGTTCACAGCTATATCCGGCGGCGCAACCGTGCGCGACTCTATAGTGAAAAACAGTATCATCAGTCCTGATGCCAGAGTTACCGCCTCGCTGCTTTTTGGTGCTTTGATAGGCGAGCGCGCCGTTGTAGAGGGGTCGTACCAGACGTTCAACATGGGTGACGATTCGGTATCCCGCGTCACGGGTGCTGGGCACGCCGAGGTGGACGAGACCTTCAAGTAGGCCACTACTTAATATCACCTTACATCACCTTCCAAAACTGCCGGTTCGCCCCGAACTCAACACAGCAGGCTCTTGTTTTCCAATAGCTGTGGTGATACAATGTGAGACACAAGGCGAGGCTTTGCGTGGCCTCAAATACCATACCACCCCAACTTGGCGCGTCTG
>JBBSGN010000586.1:0-2864 GCA_038254085.1 Chloroflexia bacterium
AGGCTCACAGCCCTTGCTCAAACGACATAGCTGGACAACCTCACGGACATTTGGCTCATACTCAATACTTTTCAGACAGTCTCTCAGTTCTGACACTACCGTTCTGATGAGCCTGTTCTTGTGCCAGCAGCAATTATCCCTGTACAGAAAATAGGCATTCAGAGATTTGATGAGCCTAACAGTCTTACAGTTGATGCTTCTAGGGTAAACCCTCGTCCGAATGTTCGTACTTCGCGCAATAAGCGTGCAGTTCAAACAGTAACTACGGCAGGTGCAACAGGCACAACGACCACGCAAGATATGCCAGACCAAGAAGCGCAACACTAAAAACAATAGGGCAGCCCCCACTCTCACAAACCTCGTCGTCCTTGACACCATATCAAGGGCAGATGGCGAAGTGGAAACGCAGTCCTCTTGCAGGGCTACAACTCAATAACTGCCTACGCTTTTACGCAGTCTACCTGGTTGAGGAGCCACACGAGTTGGCACGAGCAGACCTATTTCTTGAACTCGTCAGCCGGTGGGCATGAATCAAGAAAACGCCCCCTGGCCCCTCATTACCAGAGAGCTAAACTATGAGTGCAGCGAAAGGTGAGGGCCTGCATCTTTGTGGCGGGCACGCAGCTTGGGGCCATCGCTATCCAGTAAACTATGAGTGCAACGAAAGGTGAGGGCCTGCATCTTTGTGGCGGGCTCTCGCTTATCGTTGTTCCCTAGTGAGCGGGGTTACGACACCCCGCTTATCATGGTGTCTAGCTGGTCGGCGGCATCTCGCTGCATATCCATCGTGACGTGCGAGTAGCGATTGAGGGTCATTGAAACATCCGCGTGACCCAGCCGCTCCTGTGCTATCTTAGGATGCACTCCGTTTGCCAGCATAAGGGTCGCGCTTGTGTGCCGCAGGTCATGGATACGTATACGCGGCAGCCCGGCCTGTTTGGTAAGCTGATGGAAGCGGTGTGCCAGGCTATTAGGGTGTAATGGCTCTCCTAGTGTGTTTGCAAACACTAAGTCTTTGTCCTGATACGCCTCGCCGAGGACCAGCCGTCCCTCTAACTGCTTCCGGCGGTGGCTCTTGAGGCTTTCCACCACCGAGGGCGGCAAGGCGATGGAACGCCGCCCGTGCGCTGTTTTAGGCGTACCGAACGTGTAGGCTCCCTTCGCGCCCCTACTGAGTGTTCGCTTGACGGCCAGCACGCCACGCGCCAGGTCCACATCTTCCCATTTGAGGCCCAATATCTCGCCCCGGCGCATACCTGTAAGCAGGGCTAATCGCCACAACGCCGCCCATTCGTCACTGATGGTGACGGCTAGGAATACGGAGACCTGATTCTCGTTCCATACAACAAACTCTGGGGTCTTCTCGCGCGGCGAATCTACCATCTCAGTTGGGTTACGGAGCAGCAGACCCCACCGCACCGCCTGCTTTAGCGCCCGATGTAAAACATTGTGTATGAGATTGACAGTAGTGGGCGAGAGACCGGCGGCGAGCCTGTTTGCGTAGAGGTTCTGCACGTCCAGGGACGATAGCTTAGATAGTTGCACCCGGCCTACAATCGGCGCGACGTGCCGCCGCATGACATCCGTATAACGCTCCTGCGTTGAGGGTCGGACCGTCCCATCGAGCGATGCCAACCAGCGCGTAAGGTACTGACCAACGGTCAGCCGCTTGGCATCGGCCTCGGAGAAGCCCCCGTTCTGTATAGAGGCAAGCATCTGGGTAGCTAGCGCCTCAACCTCTCGCTTCGTGGGCGCAGTCAGTAGCTTCTGGCGGCGCTTACCTGTTGTTGGATCACGGGGTAGTTCTACGGTCAATTGCCACGACACACCGCGCTTGCCTATTCGCTTTTCGGATTTACCCTTCATCGTTTGGTTCCTCCCTTTTCTCTTCGATCCCTGTTCTTCATATAGCTCTTCTGAGCGCAATTGTGCGAGCAGTATCGCTTCTTGCGCGTGCCAATGAAGGGTGTACCGCATATCTCGCACATACCTTCTACTATGCGGCGCTGGGCGGCTAATCGGCGAGCTAGTTCGCTTATGTCACTGTCCTTAGTGCTTTTGTCGCTGTCGTTGGTCATGGTCCCCCTTCACGGCACTAGCTTGTCGTGCTTCAGCAGCCAGCGCGCCGCCTCGACTTCATTTGGTAAACCGACGGCCTCGAATAGCCGGATGACTTCGATGGTGTCAGTAGGATCGCCATAGGACTGCATGTAAGAGCGCGTGTGCCCCCAATTGTCGGTGCGGTGGGATCGCTTGCCGTAGTTGGTATGCTCGGTAATGTAATCGCCGTAGGCCACCAGATCACAAAGCTGACTAAGCTGCACTATAGTAGACCTCACTTCTTTTTCTGTACTCATACTGTACGGCTACCTCCCTATAGCTCTTATGCTTCTCGCGGTGGTGTTTATGGCAGAGCGTTTGCAGGTTGTCCAAACTGTGGTCGCCGCCCATGAAGAGGGGAGTCTTGTGGTGGCATTCTAAGTTGCTGACTGCACTGCATCGTGCCTCGGTGCAAATATAGCGGTCCCGGAAGAGCGCCTTAGCACGCGCCTTGCGATAATCGCCGCCCCTGATAGCTTTGCGGCAAGCATCACTGCAAAAGGCGTGTATCTTACTGACTGGCGTAAAGTCATGCCCGCATTTGCGACATTTCCGATTTTGTAGCACTGGCCTCATTGACTACTCCCTCTTACTGCTCTTGTACTGATTATACCGTAAAAATCAAAAGTTGTCTAGGGGTAATCGGGCAATGGTTTCCCCAGTTTTGGATGTGTGATTTCGCCTCCCTGTTGTTCAGTTTTTATTAGCTTGGCAGCCATTTAATTGCCCTTTGATGGCCCAGATATTATTTACAGTCTGAATAT
>JBBSGN010000587.1:0-2859 GCA_038254085.1 Chloroflexia bacterium
CGGGCAGTCTACACGCCTACCGTCTCCTCCACGCTAGTGCTTGCTCAATGTGATAGCAGCATAATCAAGTATCAGGAATGGGGGAAGCAATTTGTCTCCCCGATCCAGGTTGGTTATCGTAAGGGTATTGAGGCCACTTTTGAAGGCGCTGGGAGCTATGAACCAGTTGTAAGTCCCCCAATTGCCCTGGCTCCCAGCCCCCGCCAGAGCATCGTCGGGTAGCGGATCAGGTCCATTATATATCACTGTGCTATTGAGCGTAATCTGTATGGGCGCCTTGGCGCTGTCCTCGGAGTCAAGCCCCACGATGCTGAGATTGCCGGAACCGCCCGACAGCGTATTGTAATTGAAGTGGGCGGTTATCGTACTGTACCGCGTACCCTGCCCATACACCCAATGCGCCGTGCGCCCATAGTAGCGATCCCCAGCAGGCGTATATCCGCCCTGGAAATCGCTGTCTTGCAAGGTAATAGTGTTGTTCCCTTGCACTATAGTCGGCAGAGGAGCGGGCGTGGGCGAGGGAGGCAGCGTGGCCGGGGGTTCCGGCGTAGGTGAAACGTTGAGCAACGGCAGCGTCTCCGTCGGCTCAGGTAACTCAGCGATAGACGTAACCGTGCCGGTAACAGCCTGGGGTGCGCCACCCTCAAGCGGCAATGTCTGAGCAACGCGGGTCGAGGAAGCCGAGCCGGATACCGCTTGCGGGCTGCCATGATCTTTGGGCAGCGCCAAAATCGCCAGCAGCCCCAACAGCACGAAGGCGAGGGCCAACGCACCCAACCCCACCCAGTTAATCGGCCTGCGCGGAGGGGTGAGTGATGGCCGATCATAGGGCTTCGAGAGGACCGGCTCTTCATTAGCCTCGATTGGGGTTAGAGACGCGACCGGCTGTGGTTCGGGTCGGTCAGGGGCGCTTGCCTGCTGAACTACTGGCTCAGGCATAAGAGGCTCACTCGCTCTGACGGTTTCGATAGGCTGGGTGATTGGTGCGACGTGTGCGGCTTCGGCTACGGAGGCTGCTTCTGTCTCAATGGCCGGGGCTGGCCACTCGTGCCCAAGCGGTGCCTGACCGCTCCAGGGTATAATCGGCGGGGCGGACTTGTCGGGCAGCAGTTCGTAGAAGCCGCCGGTCGGCACGAATGTGCCGTCTCGCTCTACCCAAAAGCCGCCCTGGTTGGTAGAGAAGTTGATTAAGAGAAGCACTACTGCGTCGGGGGCAAGCGCCTTATGGACGTGGACCATCTCGGCCTGGGACGGGAAATCGCCCATGCCGGGGTCGGCGTAGAACCACCCGACCACGCGCAGGTCGTTTCCGTCCGACTGGACAAGCCTGGCCTCGAGGCTGTCCAACTTCTTCCGGTAGGGGGACAGCTCAGATTTGGCCGATTTGAGGCCGACCGGCTCGGCTTCTTTTATGATCGCCCACTCGTGCCCATTGGAGTGTTGCATACTACCAATCAGCAGCCCCTCGGTTGCCGAGGGCATCCTGACGCGAGCCACAGTCATCAGAGACGTGTAGACCTCGGACCTGATAGCCACGCGAGGGGCAGACGTGGGTTGGCCTTTTTGGGCTAACAGGCCCGATTTCTCGTCCAATGTCTTGCCCCTTCCAGGTGGTATGTCAAAGCGTGGCGCGAAGCGGGAGCGAAAAGCGCCGGTTTGACTTTACAGGGCGTGCATAAGGCGTGCCAGCGTTATTGCCCAGCCGCGCATCGCTATACATACGTTCCTTATAGGCGTTCGGTTCTTGGACGACCGACGACTGACGACCGACGACTGACGACTGACGACTGACTACTGTTGTCCTTCGTCGCCTCTGGAACCCCCATAGGCAATACAGTTGACGTGGCACTCTCGGATGTATATAATATGCAAGAGCGCGTGGATAGTTACCCTATCCAAGTATCTCATTTGGTCTAGCCCGGCTGCGGTCAACCCTTCACGAATCACTCCGTACTTATACGTCCTGCAGGAGGAATCAAAGTGACCAAAAAGCGCGGAACAGAGCAGAACGGCGAGCAGCCCGATACAATATTATCCCACCCGGAGGAAGAAGCACAACCCGTGACAACAACTAAGTCCCGCCCTTCCAAAGCCCTTCCATCCGACGTGTCAAACCCGGAAACAGACAGTTCCTCGCCCAAATCGCGCCACATCCTGGTAGCCGATGACGATGCCGCTATACGCGCTCTTCTTAGGGTGTTCCTGGAAGACGAGGGCTATACGGTCAGCGAAGCCACCAGCGGCCAGGAAGCCCTGGACGGTCTTCGGGGCGGCATGTACGACCTGGTGCTGCTCGACGTGCGCTTGCCTGGCATGACCGGCCTCGATGTGCTGAAGCAATTAAGCGAGAAGCAGGGCGAGGTGCCGGTTATATTGATGACCGCCTATGGCTCGTCCACTGTAGCTATCCAGGCATCCTCTCTCGGCGCTTATGGCTACATTAACAAGCCGTTCGAGCTTGATGGGGTGCTTTCTCAAGTTGAACGATATTTCGAGCGCCAACAACTCAAAGAGGAGGTGCGCTCGTTGCGCTCGCAGATGGAGCCACGCGACCCGTCCGAGCGCATAATCGGCACCTCGTCCGCCATGAACGAGATATACACGATGGTTGGGCGCTCGGCCAATACCGAGGCCACCGTGCTCATCTCCGGGGAGACCGGCACCGGCAAGGAGTTGGTAGCCAACGTTATCCACTCCAACTCCTCCTATCGGCACGGCGCACTGGTCAAGGTCAATTGCGCGGCCCTGCCTGAGACCCTGCTGGAGAGCGAGCTATTCGGCCACGAAAAGGGCGCCTTCACGAATGCTATTACCCAGCGCAAAGGCCGCTTCGAGATGGCCCACAAGGGGAGTATTTTC
>JBBSGN010000588.1:0-2852 GCA_038254085.1 Chloroflexia bacterium
AGAAATCAAGCTGTGCGGCTATAGGGCGATTGGCGTGGATGTCGCGGAGCACGTTGTTCCACTCGCTCTTTTCGTCGTGGGTGTGGTGCGCCTCGTCGTTTACTACCATGATATTGCCGTCGCGCTCGGCTATGCGCTGGCGAAAATCTGACGTTTCCATTAGCTGCGGCCTGGGCTTGTAGCCCATCACATCAATCATCTCATCAGACTCATCGTCGCTGCGCTTGTCCTGGCGCTCGTATAGCTGCTGTATGTTTGATAGGAGCAAGAGGCCATCGCAAGACGCGCGCAGGCCGTCGCCGCGCATGACACAATCCATGTCCCAGAAGATGCTCATATGCTTTGGCACTATCGGATCAGCCTTGAAGATACGGCCTCCCTCGAAGTCGGTTCGCAGGCGCTCGAACACTATCACGTTGGGGGCGATCACCAGGAACGTCTTTGCGTAGTCGGGGTTATCTTCGCGGGCGGCATTCAGGTATTGCCAGGCGATAGCAAGTGACATCACCTTTGTCTTACCCGAGCCGGTTGCCATTTTGACGGCGTAGCGCATGAAGTCATCGTGCTGTGGCAAGTCGAGGCGAATGTTGCGCGCGTACTTTTCGAGCAGTTCGGTGCGGGTCCTTACCTTTGCCACTTCCCAAAGGTAAATCAGGGTTTCCACCGCTTCTCTCTGGAAATAGTGATAGGCAAAGAGCCTGCCATTTTGTAACCTATGCTCGGCCTTGAACCACCAGTTCAGTAGCTCTCTTGTGGTGTCGGTTGCGCCCTTGTAGCCCTTCTCTTGCCATTCTTTAACGGCTTCCTGGATGGCTGGAACACACGGCGCTGTTGACAGGCCCGCGCTCATGTCGTCGAAGCTGGGCTGGTATGCGCCTCCTGCTTTAGTTTTGCGTGCCATGCTACTGTACCTCCACTTCTACGCTTTTGGTGGTGTCGTTGCCCAGGATGTCTATCACCTTGATTACCACGACATAGGTTCCCCTGGTGAGGTAGGTGTTGGTGGCTGCAAGCTGTAGCTTTGGCTGCTTCTTTGTACGGTAGCTCTGCCACTCGTTGTGGAAGGTATCGCCCTTGTAGTTCCAGTCTATGGCCCAATAATCTATTAGCTGGCTCCAATGGGTGATGGCCTTTTGCACGTCTTCCGGCACGTCGTCGGGCGGCACAAGGAAGTCTGTTAGCTCCACTCGCACTGTGCGCGCCTTCTCCGGCGTTACGTGAACGCTGAGGGCGGCAAGCTCGAAGAACTTGATGTCGCCTTGCTCTACTGCCTTCTTCTCCAGCACTTCGCGGGGTATGCGCTTGAAGGCCATCTTGATATTGGCATCGGCGGCCATCTGCTTGCCCATCTCGTTTAGCTCGAAGGCGAAATCCCATCCCAGCACGTCCACGCTGTTGGTGGCGGCTCCCGTGTCCTTGCCTACTGCCTTCCAGAACTCCTGTGCAATGGCCTTGATGTCGCCAAGCAGTACAGGCGCATCAACCGAGCCGACGTGTACCATCCGGCCCGCTTTGAGGCCGTGCAGCCAGTTGTAGCCTTCCAGGGATTGCGCGCCGTACAGGTCGAGTATGAAGCGGCGATAGCGGGCCTGGGCGAGCGCGGCCTTCTCTTTGTTCTCCCCGAACTCTGCTGTTTGCCACGCCTGGCGCTCATACTTGCCGAGGTTCTGCACGACGAACGGGTGTACGTCTGGAATTGAGAGAAGGCGCTTGCGGGTGGTATGGATGGCGAAGCGGCCCAGGTCTGAGGTTATCCAGCGCCTGCCCAGCTTCTCGGCTACGGCGGCGGTTGTGCCACTGCCGCAGAAGCAGTCTAGGACTAGGTCCCCTTCGTTGGAGGAGGCTTTGATGATGCGCTCTAGCAGGGCTTCGGGTTTTTGGGTAGGATAGTTTATCCTTTCTAAAGATGTAGGTGCGAGCATGATGTCAGCCCAGATTGAGGATGCTGCAACACCGGGGCGCTCATCTAAGTAGTATTTTATGTACGGCTGACCCGTAGAGCTGTAGTAAAGCTTGCCCTGTTCTTCGAACTCTTCCATCTTAGCCTTAGAGTACGCCCAGTACCTCCCCTTTGGGGGACGAACTCCACGCCATTCATAAGATGTGTCACCTCCGGGCTTACTAGCTGTGGGTGTCACCAATCTATACAGCCTACCGTTTTCGGTCTTGTTGTATTGCTGGGCGATTTGCTCGTCTGAGAATGCCACATACTGAGTTTTCCACGAATACCTGTTCGCATCTCTACAGTAGAAGAGAATGCTATCATGAACCATGTCATAGCGCTTGGCGCCCTGTGCAGCATCGCCGTGTGCAGTTGTGCGTTTCCATACGATCTCATTTATGAAGTTAGTGGCCCCGAAAACTTCATCCATTATTGCACGAATTGACGCATTTACTCGGTAGTCACAATGGACATACATACTACCAGTTTCGCTTAAGAGTTCGTTAAGAAGCACACATGCTTCGTAGAACCACTGCAAGTAGCTGTCTAAGCCACGCCCCCAGGTGTCCCTATAAGCCTTTTGCTCTATCATGCTCGGCTGCTTGATGAAGGTTGCACTCTGGTTGCCGTCTGTAAGAGGGTCGTCGGGTATTGAGGCCGTAAAGGAAAAGTCTGCTCCCGTAGCAAAAGGCGGGTCAATGTAGATAAGGTTGACCTTGCCCGCGAACTCAGGCAAGAGAGAGGGCAGCACATACTTCTTATCGCCCCAAATCAGGCGGTTGCGCCACTCGCCGGGCTGGTTGCGGCTGAACATGTCGAGCAATAGCTGTCGCTCCTGGGCCGACTCGTTCACAGTCTCCACGTCCTGAAAGGGCAGAGGCAGGCGCACGGGCGCGCTCTTCTTGCCGTC
>JBBSGN010000589.1:0-2844 GCA_038254085.1 Chloroflexia bacterium
ATATAGCACGTCGATGGGCCTCGCTTCAGCACAAGCGGTAAACTGTCAATTACAACGTCTATATTATATACTGGAGAAAGTGCGCGCGGACTGAGCACGATTGGTGTGTCCTGGGGAAGAGACAGCGCCTGGCGAGCCTGCTCACGTCGGCCTGGGGCGAATGCGGCCGTGTCTACACCAAGCTGCACCACGGTACTCGGCGCCCGGCACCCGAGGTCCAGGGCAGCACGCCGCAAGTGCTCGGAGTCGGCGGTAAGCAGGTCAGCGTGCGCGAGCGCGTGGCGAACATAGCGCATAGCCCGCCGCGAGGTGTAGGGTTCCGTGAATATATCCGATCCCCAAGCCGTCAGCACCATAGGGTGAGCGCCACTGAGTGAGGCCCAGAAGCCATATGGTATCGCCTGATGAGCATGCAACAGGTCTATCCGGTAGCGGCGCACCAGGAAGCGCACGTGCATACCTGCCCAGAGGCTGCGAAGCAAACCCAAACGCGGCTTGCTGAATAGTGCCGCCCCGGGCAAATAATGGACCTTTACTCCAGGCTCCTCCGCCACCGACGGCACGCCTGGCATCAGCCAGGTCAACAGGTGGACTCGGTGCCCGGCGCGCACAAAGTACGCCTCCCAACCATGCATGTGTGGACTTTGCCCAGCGCCTATGAACAGGATGTTTATTGCCAGCCTTCCTTCCAAGAGAGTAGAGCCACTCTAACTTACGTGCTGCCATAGCACGCTCGTAACCGTTGCCTGTACAATATAAGCGTTTTCGAGAAGTGAAGTATGGTAAGCTTGTGATGAACAGAAGATACAGTTTCACATTACACAACACACCAGAAGAGGCACTCCTTTATGACGGCTGCGCCAACTATAAGTATAGTTATTCCCTGCTACAATCAGTCCCAATACCTTGAGGAATGCCTCGCCAGCATAATATCACAGACATACCAGAATTGGGAGGCAATAGTGGTTGACGATGCCTCCACGCAAGGCGATCCCTGTGATATCGCGCAAAATTTCCGCGATCATCGGGTAACGTGCCAGCGCCATGAACAAAATCGCGGGCTGGCCGCTGCGCGTAACACGGGTATCCAGAACAGCAGCGGGGGTCTCGTGCTCCCAGTAGACGCGGACGACAAGCTTGCTCCAACATACCTAGAGAAGGTGTCTGCCCTGCTCGTCAATGACCATGAATACATAGCAGCATATCCCGACTTCTATGCTTTCGATGCTAGAGAAGGACCTATCCAGCTTCCGGTCCGTGATGTGGCGGCGCTACTTGTGAACCAGTGGATACCAGGTCCAGGAACGCTCTTCCGCAGATCAGTTTGGGAGCAGGCCGGTGGATACTGCGACGAGTTGCGCGCCGGTAATGAAGATTGGGATTTCTGGTTAAGCGCGGCGGAGCATGGCCTAAAAGTTGGTCACCTACCGGAACCTCTCTATTACTATCGCCAACACGCCAACTCAATGTCTATTCGCCTAAGGTACGTTGAGTACGATACACGCGAGTTCATGTACAATCGGCATCACCTGCTATTTGATCATTATGGAGCGGGGGCAGCTTTCCGCGCTGGCGGTTATCACCGCAGTGCTGCGGCGGCCTGGTATCGCGGCGAATACTTACGTGCTGCACGTCTCGCCCTGCGCGGCGCACAACTCACGCCAATAGAGTCGGCACGTCTCACTTTGAAAGTCATCAGAAAAGCACTTCTCAGGCGATGACAAGCACCGTCCAATACCTCTACTTTACCTTCTGCCCCACCCAGAGGCTATGGTAAAGACCGATGAACTTATACCCACCGGAAGGCAGCACCTTTTTCTCCACCAGCCAGGTTGGGCCAAAATCCTTTTCTTGGGGTGTATAATCGTGAATTGCCAAATAGCCGCCAACACGAATATATGGCGCATAATTCGTGTAATCAAAATCACACGATGCTACTGAGTGATCTCCATCAATAAATAGAAGATCAATCCTCGGAAAGCGCCCAACAAACTGTGGAGAGAAGCCACGCATAAGCTGAATTTTGTTCGCTACCTTGAGCGCTCGCATCCTCCTCTGGAACTGTTCATATAACGGTGCCTCGCCCTTTGTCGCTCTGTAGATTTCAGCGCTTCCCTCTTCCCCTGAAGCATCAAAAGGATCAATGGCAACAACACGACTCCCCTTGCGCAAACCACGAGCCAGGCAGTAGGTACTCTTCCCCTTCCACGATCCTATCTCTACGATCACGCTTCCAATGGGCAAGAGAGAGGCTAGGCGGTACAGGTTAGCGGCTTCTGTACCGGCGAGCCACCCGTCAACGTAATAGTGCTGTCCGATCCTGAATAGGATTATTAGAGTTTCTCTCAGGTAACGTAGTGGGTGTTTTCGGTCGAAGCTAAGGAGACGCTCCTTGGTGGGCACCTTTATGCGCCTGATTACTTCTCTCCAGTTAATTCTACTCATACACCTCCTCTGTCTAGCTAAATTCATTACTGCGTCTTATGGAGTGGCCCGCGCAGGGTCAGCAGTCGGGACTGCACAGCGCGCATCGCAGCCAACCTTTCATGCGGTCTCACATTGAGCATGGCCCATAGTAGCAGTTCGGCCACGAAAAAAGGATATAGGTAAAATTGCTCTGAATTAAGTACGACTACGCTTCCCAACAATATCAAGGAGCTGACTAGCAACTTCCAGTTATCAGCCGTCACTTTGAAGCCGATTGCTCTCCGTTGATCGAAATAGAGCAGTATGGCTACGATCACATGCGAGGCAACGTGCGCGTATACCACGCCCATCAGCCCATATGATGATATAAGCAAGTAAGACATACCTACAAAAAGACCGCACCAAAGCAGTAAATAC
>JBBSGN010000590.1:0-2831 GCA_038254085.1 Chloroflexia bacterium
AATACAGAAATGCATTTGATCTCGTAATAACGAGAGCCCCGCAGAAAAAGAGGGAACGACGTAGGTTAGAAAATCACAAGCCCCACGAATACCAGATAAAGTGCAATGAGAATAGCTCCTTCCAACCTACTCACGCCGCCGCGAAAGGCCGCAAGTGCGACCGCTACGACTGTCATGCCGACGAGCCACCAGGCGGCAAACACGGTCTGTCCGGAAGGTGAGCCTAGTCCCAGCACCAGCGCCGGGAGGGCCACTCCCGAGAGCACATTGAGCGAGTTGCTGGTCAGAGTTTCGCTTACCACGGCGCTGCCGCGCCCGCGCAGCGCGAGCCGCACCCCAGCCAGCACGTTTGGTATCCCCGTGAGGGTGGCAAGCACAAGTATGCCCAGTATGTGGTCGGGTACACCCCACTTACCGCCCAGTACAACGGCGGAATTGACCATCCCTATGCTTGCAACTACGATCGAAACGAGCACAGGCACCGTCGATAGGCCGTCCATAAGCGATGCTTTACGCGCCGGCGTACCGTCGGCCTCGCTGGAGGCCACAGCTGTTCCCTCGTGATCAGGAGCGTCCTCAGACGAATGGCGGTCGCCCTCTTGACCTGCTGTTCCCGGTTCGCTCACCAGCCCCTGTATGAGATGAGCGGCGAGGAGCCTGCGGATCAGCCGGGGTGTTACGGCGTAAAGGGTGACATAGGGTACCAGCACCACACCAAGCAGCAGAGTAACCGGCGCGGGGCCGAGCCAGCCGAGCACGAGGCTAACAGCTAACAAAGTGACCAGCAATCCAACCACGCCATTAAAGAGCAAAGGACCGCGACTGATTCTTACACTTCCTGTCACAATCGCGCTCAACCCGAGCAGGGCGGCGATATTGTAGATATTGGAACCGAATACCACACCCAGGCCAATGTCGTGCTTGCCGGATAGCAAAGCCGTTACGGCAGCGGCGATTTCAGGAGTATCCGCGCCCAACGCAGTAATAATGCCGAGTAGGCCCTCGGATAGCCCGAGGCCCGCCCCGATCTTGTCAATATTGCCGACCAGCACCAGACTTGATATAACGCTGAGGACCAGGCTCGCAAGGAAGATCACAATAGCTGTGGTTTCACTCATGACTGTCATGCCTGTTTCGGTGATCTCTGTTCAGAGTGCTGTTTTGACGGTTGTCTAGGCTTGTCACTTCATCTCCACTCTTACCTTCTCTATGTTCCATCGCCTCTCTCCTCCTCCTCGCACTGTGCTGGCTCGTATATTATGAAGGTACGTCAGGGGTGGTGGTGAGAGCGTTGTGCTGGCTGCGGCACTGACCAGTGAGCAGTGATTAGTGACCGCGATATGTAGATAGCTCCCCACCACCTAGTGGCGGGCAAAGTTTGAACCGTATCGAGTGGCCTAGACCACGCATCACGGCATCACGAGCGCAAACTGCTTGTCCACTCCGACGACCAACAACACTAACAGCTTAAGTAACAGCTTAGTCATCGGAGGTTGGCCCATGATGTCTAAATCCTCACCTGCACAGTATCGCTGCTTTGTTGGAATCGATATTGCTGCCGCCAGTTTCACTGCCATCTGGAGCACAGATGGCACCACACAGCCCAGAGCGCTCACCTACTCCCAGAGCCCCAGCGGCTTCGCTGCCCTGCAACAACAACTCCAAGGTACCAGTGTCGCTGCGGCGCAGACCCTAATCGTGATGGAAGCGACCGGTTCGTACTGGATCGCCCTGGCCGTCACGCTGCACCAAACCGGCTACGTTGTCGCTGTGCTCAACCCTGCCCAGTTGCACAACTACTCCCACTCACTGCCGCGCCGCAGCAAAACTGACGCCTTGGATGCCCAAGTGATGGTGCGCTTTGCTGCCGAACGCAAGCCGGCGCCATGGACACCGCCGCCAGCGGTCTACCACGAACTGCGTCAGCGGCTGGTTGTACGTGACGGCTTGCTCGGAATGCGGCAACAGGCGCGCAATCAACTTCATGCTCTGCAGCAATGGCCGGTGCAAGTTGCATCCGTACTGGAGCAACTCGACGGGGTGATTGGTGAGCTTGACCAGCGGCTGGCGAGCCTGGAAAAGGAGATTGCCACGGTGCTAACTGACGGGGACGGGGCATGGGCCTCATCGGCGGCACTGTTGAGCACAATACCTGGGATTGGCTTGGTCACGACGGCCTGGCTGCTGGTGAGTACGCTGAACTTCAGCCTGTGTACAAGCGCGGAGCAGGCGGCGGCCTACGCCGGATTAGTGCCGCTGCAACGGGAGTCAGGCACGAGTGTGCGAGGGCGGGCGCAGTTAGGGCATGGTGGGAACGGGCGGTTACGTACAGCAATGTACCTGGCGAGCTTGTCGGCGACACGGTACAACCCGGCAATCAAGGTGTTCTACGAGCGATTACGGGCGAGGGGCAAGCCGATGAAAGTGGCGCGATGTGCGGCAGCACGGAAGTTGTTGCATATGGCGTGGGCGGTGGTGAGGAGTGGGCAGGCATATGAGGCCAGGCATGGGCAGGCTGAATGTGCACCGGTAGCTGCTGGGGCGTCGGCTGCATAGGCCACTAAACTCAACGTCCCCACACTGATGAGGGCGATCTATTTTGGGGGCTTGACAAAATACCGTATCTACTTGGATAATCCGCAAGTAAAATAGGCACGGATGAGCCAAGTAGCCGGCACAACTCCGTGGCCGCCAACAATAAGCTACAAATAGCAGTCGCGCTGAACAACCTGGCCCATACCCAAGACATCCTGGGGCAAAGGAGCGAGTCGGAACAGAACTTCAAGCGTGCTATTGTTCTGGCCGAGACCTCAAGCACGACATATGTGTTG
>JBBSGN010000591.1:0-2827 GCA_038254085.1 Chloroflexia bacterium
TAGCCAAACTGACTGCCCTTATGGTAGTAGCTTGGGCTAACGTGCGCCACTCTATCTCTCCTTTGTCCTTCGTCAACTTTGCTTGGTAGGTTATGCATCAATCGTTAGTTATTTCGCTAATCACATCACCCAAGCGTACAGTGACTATGAGGCACAAGCTGCCGTCTTTAAGGATCTGAGCAGCGAATCATGCACTGCCTGTGCCCAAATAATCGATAATGTCGGCAAACTTGTCTATAACTCCGACGGACTTGCCAAAAAGCTCCACGCTATAATCCAAACCAAGAAAAGCATTAAGGCTGGCAATATCGCTTTCTGTATTTATCGGCAGGGTGGTACTAAGGCAAATAACCTCGCCATCCTAAAGTTTGACCCAGGCGAAGTGCTTCTGCCGCGCACCGAGGTCGGCACTACAGGTCGGTACGTAACTTGGCATGCTGGTAGCAATGGAACAGAAAACCGGAATAAGCTCGCTTGACCTGAACCAGTTTTAGAGTGCAGGTCAAGCAGAGTATGAACCTGATAGCGCAGGCTGAATTGGTGCTGGCGCTAACCTAAGCCACCGCTCTAATCACCTAGCCCCTCGTTTCCCCATATGACCGTTGTCGGCACAGGCTCCATCGATTCATTGATACCGCGAGTATAATAGCACTACGCGGGCATCCTCGTCTTCCGCTTGCTCGCAATCGCGGCAATCCTGTATGCAATTCGCCACATCCCACGCCCTACAAGCCGGCAGCGGCCGCCACTCCGCATTCAGGTACGACCCCTTATGCAGGGGCAGCTAGGGCAACTCTTGATAGGAGTGGGCATATTCGAGGCGGGACACGTGGCTGCAACGCAGCTTATTCTTCGCTGTACACAACTGCTAACACCCAGCATGGGCCAGGATGCAGCTACCGGGGCAGCTCTCGGGCTGTATACTGCTTACAATGTAGCTGCAACGCTTGCCAGCTTCCCGGCCGGGCGATGGGGCGACAGGTCCGGCCCGGTTCGAGTCCTTGCGATGGGCGTCGGATTTTTCCTCCTCGCTTACCTGGGGTTCGCTATTGAGATGCCCAATGTCCTGATCCTAGCGCTCTGCTTTATTGCCGCCGGGATAGCTATAGGCTGTGTCGAAACAGCGCAACACGCTTCTGTAGCATCGTTTGCACCCTCTAACTTGAGAGGATCGGCATTCGGCCTGCTGGCCGGTGTGCAAAGCATAGCCAATATCATTGCAAGTGCTATGGGCGGTATCCTGGGGACGCTACTCTCCCCAACTGTGGCGTTCCTCTATCTGACGGGGTGGACTGCGATCTCGCTGATCGTCATGCTGAAAATAGTGGCCTCCAGCGGCCGCCAGCCAGCCACAAAATCAAGTTGATCCAGCGACCTTACCCTACTTGCCTTTTCCCCCAATCTCGAATATGCTATAATTAACCAGTCAATTAATTAACATGTGCGAGAGGTTATCGTCCACTGTGGCAAGAACGCCCAAAGTAATAGAAGATCGCCGCGAGCAAATCATGGACGCTGCCCTGCGCGTCTTCGCACAAAAGGGCTTTGCCCGGTCGACTAATAGGGATATCGCCCGGGAAGCCGGGATCACCACGGGGTTGATATATCACTACTTTGATAGCAAAGAGGCGCTACTCAAGGCAATTATAGAAGTACGATCTCCTCTGCAAATGGTGCGGTCGCTTTCCCCCCAGATGCTTGCAATGCCACCGGAAGCCTTGCTCCGGCTCCTTGTGGGCCAGATGCTGAATATCATCGAACAGGAACGGTTCGTACAGCTTATCCGCGTGTTTCTACCGGAAGCTACATATAGCCCTGAAGTATCCTCGCTTGGACTCTCATCCATTCAGGAGGCAACCCAGCTCCTTGAAGGGTACCTCAAGGCGAAGATGGAAAGCGGTGAATTGAGGCATGAAAACGCGGGCCTGGCCGCCCAGGTGATTATGGGCTCGGTGATGAGTCTGGTCCTTCGCCGGCAGATCCTCCGAGATCCTGCAGCACTTCAGTACACCCACCAGGAGATCGTGGACAGCGTCGTCAGTATCGCCCTCCAGGGGTTGGTACCGCGTTCGGCATCGCGTTAGCTCTCTTTTTTGAACGTTATTGACTAATCGATTAATTAATAAGAGAATCTGCGCTTCATGAACCGGCAACATGCCGAAGGAAACAGGACAATGTTAGATGTGACATCCGGATTGATGATAGCGGCGGCCGCCCTGAACGGGATACTGGCTGGCGCGAGCCTCGACCAGTCTATCAAGCAACTGCCGGCGAGACGGTGCATAGGCGCGGTAGCATACTCAATATATAGCCGGGCTAGCGACCTGGGGAACGGCATAGCCTGGTATGCGGGCATAGGCATGGGTGCAGCGGTGGTAACCATTGCGGCTGCTGCAACAGCGTATTTCCAGAGTATCAGTTCTGCGCAGTCCACGCCGATTTACCTGGCTGCGGTGTTGTCCGTACTCCACACCCTCGTCACAACGAGGGCAGCACCCCTGATGCTCAGCCAGCGTCGCTATACCGCAGATGCAGAGAGCGAACATGCACTCCGGGAATTGTTCGACCGCTTTGCGCGCTGGCAAGCACTACGCGCCTTCTTACAGGTGCTTACCTTCGGCACGCTCCTTTGGGCCATAGTTGCAAACGCACATTGATTTTCATTTGCAAAATGCCCCATGCGATGTCAAGGGGATCCAACGGGATGACAGGAGGTCACAAATGCAAGACGAGCACACAGAGCCGACACAACCCGCACAATCAACTGGACCTGCCCGAGTAACTCTTAGCGGACAGGAGCAGGCGATGAATCCAACTGAGCGGGTGA
>JBBSGN010000592.1:0-2818 GCA_038254085.1 Chloroflexia bacterium
CGACCTCGTCCTCGACCTGGCGACCCTGGGCGCGCATCTCCGCGACCGCCAGCCCGTAGTACTCGGTGGTCCACGGCACCACCGCGTTGGTGACCAGGGTCAGGCACCATGCCTGCTCGGTCTGCTGCTCGAGGTGGCGTCGGCGGATCGCCCCCTCCGGTATGGCGATGGCCGATTCGCGGCCGATACGCCGATCAACCCTCCCGCTCACGGACCCTCGCCGATTTCCTCTCCCGCGATTGGGGTTTCAGGGAAAGTAGTTAGGCCAAAGGGATTCTCATGATAGGCCCTCTGTAGCGAACTGTTATAGGCATTTGCTATATGCAAAATGCAGCTATTGACGGGCCAACCAGCCGGGTCTATCGTGGCAAGCATGACGGCACGGACGATACGGCACCGGAGGCAGCGGGGTCGTAGTCGGCACGGCGGGGTGGAGCGCGGTTGCCGCCTCTGGGTGATGTTGCTCACGGGCGTGCTGGTCTTGGCCGGCACTCTGGCTGTGATGCCTCCCCGCGCCGTGCAAGCAGGTGGCCCCTGGTACACCCACTCCTTCTATGTCAAAGACACGGACCCCTACACCATGTACAATCGGGGCTATAGTGACGGCAGTTGGGATAATCAGAATTGTACCAATGGCCTCGCCGTACTCGATTTTGGGGAAGTTGGGAATGAGGGGTTGCAAACACTCAACCCAGCCTATTACGGATATGGTACTTACACTTTTGCTAATGGCGCTCCCTTCGTGCAGGATGACACTATCGTCTACCTCGCGGAGCAATATGCGAGGGGCTGGTACAACAGCACCTCCACCTGTCCACGCCTCACCCTCTCCCTAGGCACGAGCAACTACCGGGAATGCCCCTTTGGCAACGTCCGGGGACTTTGTAGCACGTCCGGCGCCGGGAGCGCCTGGGCTGATGCCGCACACCAGACTGATCTCTGGCTACACAACAATAGCCTCTCCGGGCAAATCAACACGGGCACCGCAGATGACATGGAAACGGCGGGGCTGGGTCAGGGGTGGGACTGCGCTGGCGCTACGCGCGGTTTCGTTGACGGTTACAATGGCAATGCTTCCTCCTCAGGTTTGAAGTTGGAGGACTACGGGGATTTCTTCACCTCGCCCGGCTGCTGGTCCGCGTCCGATGCATGGTATGTCGGATGGGGCGCGGCATGGGATTGGCCGTTACCGGAGGCTTATCATAGCTGCTGCCAGGTCAACGCCTTTGTACAGGTTGAAAGATGGGCCGGCGGTATGTTGCCCGATGGTGTCGTTACTCAGTGTGCCGAAAGGTACGATCCACTTCCGTACCCCACTTGCACAATCAGCGATGCACCTGGCACTGCCTGGAGCAACCTTTACAACCAGCAGAGTGCGGCTGGCTTCTCCGAAGGGGCGATGCTGTACTCAACGAACATTCAATACCAATAGGGAAGAGCTATGCCGAAGAGGTTGCGCCGAAGGTCGTTAGGAGTTGCCGTAGTAACTCTGCTGGGAGGACTGGCTGTTGGATCGCTCGTGGCGACTGTTCATCCATCAAAAGCCCTGACTCCCCCCTCGCCGTCGCTATCTGCTGCCAAGCAGTCTGCGTTGGCTCGCATCGCTCGTGACGCGGAGGACCGAGCACGCTCATCCTGGGCTCCTAAGCCCGTGCGACCTATGCCGTTTGCCTCCTGTCCACATACCTTCCCGCCACCGACCATCGTTGATCGCACCTTCCTCGTTGGCCCTGCTCCGGAGACGAGAGAGATAGCGACGACCACGACGGCTGCATCAGTCGCTTCCACGAAGGGCGAACACTTCCAGGTACTGGCTGGAGCCCTGAAGTCCAACCTGCAGCAGGGCGTAATCTTTGTGGAGCGCCTGGTAGAGGATCCTTGTGCCGAGCCCAACGTAAGTCGAGCCCCAGTTCAGTTCGAAACTCCTGCGCCGCGTGGTGCCGTCACTCTCACTCAGATTCAGGCGGGTGACACTGTCCTCTTCAGGACCGCTGACGGCCAGATCGGCGTCTTCAACTTCGTGACCCACCAGTTTTCCTAACCGGGATAGTTCAGTAACGGCCCGCGCGCCAACAATCGACTCAATCTGAGGTCCGCGGGCGGATGATGTAACTCCTACCCTCCGTGGAATGTGTCGGGGGTGATGTTGAGGGTCGCTATCCTACGCGCCGCAAGCCGGGCGCCCTTCACCCGGTGACGCGGCTCAAGCTTGTTCCACTCGACCGTGCGAGACGGGAACACGCCCTACAGGTCCAAGCCGGTTTCCGATGGTTCGCCATCGAGGAAACGTAACTCGTCGGCCACCTCGGACCTCCCCGCTGTCAGGCGTGCCCGTACCTCAGATGCACTTATTCCGTGTTCCCCGCGTTGGGCGGCCGCGGCGGCCGTCCGCACCTGGTCACGAAGAGGGGAACCGGGCTCGCCAAGTAGCTCCTCGGCTTCGACCGTGGCCGGGTCGTCGGGAGGGAAAGCGTGAATAGTCATTAGACTCAATCCTACCGCCATTTGGGCCAGCGACGGTCCATGTGGCGCCGGGTATTCAATATGTACGAATCGACTCTCGTCTGTTACGGCCGGCTCGACCTCAACGCCGCCCAGCAGATGATCAGGACCGACTGGTACGCCGCGTACTTGCAGTACGTCCTCGGCCGCCGCTGAGCGGAGGGGAAACCCGGCTATGGAGGGAGCGCCGAGGGCCCGTGTGGGGGCCGAAGGGTAGCCCCCGGACAGGCTGGGAGATGACCTGGGCTCCGGACGGCCGGGCCACCTTCCACTACGGCCCGGAGGTGACCCCAGGCGAACACCACATCGTCTGACG
>JBBSGN010000593.1:0-2817 GCA_038254085.1 Chloroflexia bacterium
CAGTTATGAGTTTTGAGCTCTAAGTTTTGAGTTTAAGGAGCGTTAAACTCGGGTGGAACCACGTGAGGATAATCGTGAAACCTCTCGTCCCGTATTGGGCGAGGGGCTTTTTTATTTTGGATATTGGATATTGGATATTGGATTTGATTATCGAGAAGGAGGAAAAGAAGATGTTGAGCGTTGACGTTCAAGAGAGAGAGCAGTTGGAAAAGGAGCAGTTGTACAAGATTCGGCATAGCGCGGCGCATATTATGGCGCAGGCGGTGCTGGAGCTTTATCCAGAGGCCAAGATAGCGATTGGGCCACCCATAGAGAACGGGTTTTACTACGACTTCGACCTGGGCAAGGACGAGGTGGGCAAGCCGCGTACGTTCGCACCCGAAGACTTGGAAAAGATCGAGAAGCGGATGCGCCAGATTATCGGCGGCAAGCACCCCTTCCAATACCGCCAGGTGAGTGCGGACGAGGCCGAAGGTCTGTTCAAGGACCAGCCCTACAAGCTGGAACTGATCGAGGGTCTGGCGAAGGGCGAGGTTGACGAGTACGGCAACGAGACCAGCGAGGAGCCGGTCATTAGCACGTACAAGCACGACAGCTTCGAGGACCTTTGCCGGGGGCCGCACGTCGAGAACACGGGCCAGGTGCCGCCCGACGCCTTCGCGTTGATGAGCGTGGCGGGCGCGTACTGGCGCGGCGACGAGAACCGGCCCATGTTGCAGCGCATATATGGCACGGCCTGGCAGAACAAAAAGCAGTTGAATGAATACCTCAACATGCTCGAAGAGGCCAAGAAGCGCGACCACCGCAAGCTGGGCAAGGACCTGGAGATATTCATGTTCGATGAGGAGGTCGGCCCCGGCCTGCCTCTGTGGCTGCCGCGCGGTGCGATCATCCTGGAGGAGTTGGAGAAGCTTGCTAAGGAGATGGAGTACAAGGCAGGCTACGACCGCGTAGCCACGCCCAACATCACGAAAGAGGCGCTATTCGTGCGTAGCGGGCATCTACCCTACTACGCCGAGAGTATGTTCCCGCCGATGGAGATAGAAGGCACGCGTTATTATGTCAAGCCGATGAATTGCCCCTTCCACCACAAGATATTCGCCCACAAGCCGCGCAGCTACCGCGACATGCCGGTGCGCCTGGCCGAGTACGGCACGTGCTACCGCTACGAGAAGAGCGGCGAGTTGTTCGGTCTAATGCGTGTGCGCTCGATGCAGATGAACGACGCTCACATCTACTGCTCGGAAGAGCAATTCGAGGAGGAGTTCCTGGGCGTGGTTAGGCTGTATCAGGCATACTTCGAGCTTTTCGGCATAGAGAAGTACGTCATGCGCCTAAGTACGCACGACAAGAGAGGCCTGGGCAAGAAGTACGTGGACAACGAGCGGCTCTGGCTGAAGACGGAGGAGAGGGCGCGCACGGCCCTCCAAAACGGCAACGTGCCTTACGTGGAGGTTCCCGACGAGGCCGCTTTCTACGGGCCGAAGGTGGACGTGCAGGTGTGGAGCGCGATAGGCCGTGAGTTCACGCTGGCGACTAACCAGGTGGACTTCGCGGTGCCCCCACGCTTCGACCTGGCCTTCATCAACCGCGAGGGCATGGAGGAAGTGCCCCTGTGCATCCACCGCGCGCCCCTCAGTACGCACGAGCGCATGGTGGGCTTCCTGCTGGAGCACTATGCCGGCAACTTCCCGGTATGGCTGTCGCCCGAGCAAGTGCGGGTGATACCGATCTCCGATACGCATAACCAGTATGCGCTCAGTTTGGTCGAGAGGCTGAAAGCGGCAAGTATACGGGCCGACGCGGACCTGGATAGCGAGCGCATGAACGCCAAAGTCCGCAAAGCCCAACTGATGAAAGTGCCTTATATGCTGGTGGTTGGCGACCGCGAGATGGCCGAAGAAACGGTCTCCCTCCGCAAGCGCGACGGCAGCCAGCAAAACAACCTCCCCGCCGCCGACTTCATCAGCATGGTCCAAGCCAAAATCGCCACGCGGTCGGGCGAGTTGTAATTCGGTAATAGTCTAAACGCGAACGGTCTAAACGCAGAGACGCAGAGGGCGCAAAGAACGCGCAGAGATTAAGAATGGTAATTGTACTCGTGGCAACGAAAAGCTTTCGCACCGTAGAATCAACAAAAATTTCTGCGCGTTCTTTGTGTCCTCTGTGTTTCAATTGATGGTTGCATAAGCCAACCCGTGCGCTTATAATGCACGGTGAGATCGTAGCGTAGGAGGTGCGGGAGATGGGTGTTATAGGTAAGACATTGAGGTTTACGTTGGGCCTGTCGCTGGGGGCGGGGATCGGCGCGATGGCTGCGCTGCTGCTGGCCCCTCAATCGGGCAAGATCACCAAAGAGCAGTTGCAAGAGCGGCTTGACCAGATAATGAAAGCAGGCAAAGAGGCCCAGCAGGAGCGAGAGAAAGAACTGCTAAATTACTGGGAGCAGGAGCTAAACGTCAAGAACGACGAAGAAAAGAAGTAAACTCGGTAAGGACCGAGAGAAAAAGCCAGGGTAGGCTTATTTCTACCCTGGCTTTTTGTTTGTAGGCGCGCTGTTGGGGGATTCCCACGCCTTCAGCTTACCGCTACAAGCTGTTGTATGGCCGCCATGTCCAGGTTTATCACTTTGCGTGTCTGGGCCTCGGCCAGGTGCGCCAAATCTCGCTGGTGGATAACGTAATAGCCGTCGCCTGACTGCGCCTGCACTGTGCCGTCAGCCAGCGCCTCGCAAAGCTCTCCTATGGTCAAAGGACGGGGTTCCTCAAAAAAATATACAGGGTTCATTTCACTTCTCCTGGTCCTCAAGCTTGTATA
>JBBSGN010000594.1:0-2817 GCA_038254085.1 Chloroflexia bacterium
AATGAAGCCCGCCATGCTGCCCTTGCACGAGCATTGCCAGCAATGGTAAGTGCTTCAAGGCTATGCGCGCACCGGCGGCTTTGTGGTCAGGGCCTTTGCCCTTGTGGGAAGGGTTGGTTTCGCAATCAACCAGGTATTGCTGGAAGGCGGGGTTGTATTTGCCTATGTCGTGCCAGAGGCCCAGGTAGTGTGCCAGTTGCTGTGCTTCCGGGCCAAGGGGCGCGGCAAATTGCGAGGCCATTTCGGCCACGGTACGCAGGTGGGTTTCGAGTGCGTGGCGCTGACCTTGTGCGTTCTTGGTGTGGGCTATGTATTCGACCATTATTCCCTCTTTATGCTCGGATGTTATAATGCAGATGTAGCGCCCTTGCGAAAGGGCGAGGATTGAAATCTAAATGGTGGCCCTTTAGCTCTTATGAGCAATCAAGCTGATCGCGTTCGTGGTATATGCTATGAGCGCGATTGGCTTGATAATTCCATTGGCTTTCCTATTGAGAAAGAAATCAAGCAATTCTTAGTTCCTAAAAGGTGGTCCTTTTCGGTCGAATCTATCATAAAGTAAGCACGGTGTCAATAGGTTTAACCATTTGCAAATGCTTCATCCAAAACCATCTCTCTGTATTCCTTGTCCATAACCGCCTTATAAACCACAGGTTGGTGGTATTTGCGGTAGGGCGAGCCTTTGGCTCTGTGAACCTCGGCTACTATGGCGTCCAGCCAGCCGAACTGAAGCTCTTCAGGCAGCAGGCTTTCGAGGTCGTTTCGCAGCCAGAGAAAGTAAGGGGTGGCCGACATAGCGCTTTGTTCAGACCAGAGCGGGTCGAAGCGCCAACTCCTCTGCACATAGTGGCCCAGTTCCGGTTGGTACTCGTATTCCGGCCCGTAGATGATGCCGAGAAGATAGCCTTCTTTGCGCGTATGGTTCACCAGCACCCATCTGTTGTTGACATTGACTCTGATAGCAGGCGATTTGTGCTTTGCGCCAGGCATGGTGAGAGAAAGCCTGGAGTCGTCGTTCGCAAGGTCGGCGGTCAGGACTAGCTCGGCTATGAGGTCGAGATATGAGCTTACCCAATCACGGCTGGGTGACAGGCGAACCCGCCGCACCAATTCGCCATATGCCCATTGGTCTTCGCTATCTTGCATATTCGTACTCCTGCTTTCAAAATAACGCCATCGTCCATCGTCCATCGTCCATCGTCCATCGTCTGTCAATCCACCATCCGCAGCTTGCACGGCGTAGGGTCCACCGACACCATCAGAGGCCGCGCCATGTGGGTGAACGACACGACCGCCTGACCCGGCGCGAGGGCCGCTAGCCGCCGCCACTGGCTGTCGTCTATGCCCGGCACGCTCTTCTGTAGCTTCGAAATCACGGTCGAGTCGGTGATCTTGTGGATAATGTAGTTGTTGATCAGACCCAACACCTGCGAGGGCAAATGCTGGGGAAGCTGCGTCACGAACACCAGGCCCAGCCAGCGCTTGCGCCCGCGCTTGGCGATGCGCGCCACCTGCTGGAACAGCACAGGCATTTTCTCGATACGCTCGTCCGACAGGAACTCGTGGGCCTCCTCGATTATGATCAGCACCCTGGGCATCTGTCCTTCCCCACTCTTTACAGCCGCTTCGTAGAGATTGTCCTGCTCGTCCTGCACGCCCATTAGTAGGTCGGCGATCACCAGATTGTTGAGCGTGCTCGAATCGGTGTCGGAGAGGTCAAGCACGCTGACCTGCCCAGGCTGTAGAAGGTGCTTATAGACCATCGGCTGCACGTCGTCGCTTTGCACGTCGAATACGCCCAACCGCTTCAATTGCCACAATTTGCCGTACAGGGCGCGCCAGCTAGTGGCGCTATCCGTCTTGACGCCACGTATTCTCTGCAAGACCTTATCTGTTTCAGCCCTGAAGCGCGGGTCATAGAAGTTGGGATCGCCGGACTGTTTGGTAACAAAGTGGAGAAAGCCGCTTACTATATCGAGCAGATGCGTAAGGGTAAGGCGTGGGTAGCCGCGTGTAAACTCGTCTATCTCAAGGGCAAGCTGTTCCTGAGCGCGATTGCCCTTCACCGGGAAGATGTCCAGATCCCTCAACACAAGTTTGGCGACATCGTATGCCATGTCGAAACGCAACGATTGGGCCTCGGTGAGATCCAGTATCTCCTTGATCGCGTAAGGCGACAGCCGGGCGAATTGCAGGCAAAACTCCAGGATGCGTGGGTGGTCCGGGTTGGCGGTTTCGCGCCCTGCCAGGTGATAGAGAATTGTGCCGGGCACACCGCGCGCTTCCAGGCTGCGCATCTCAAGCGCCTTCAGCATCTGGGGGTCGGTGGTAGGCTGGTCTATCTGCGTATATTCGCCTTCGACGTCCAGCACAATCACCGCGTAGTCGTTGGCTTGCGCCTCGGCTATCAGGCGGGCTACGGTGGTGGATTTGCCTCCACCTGTCGTGCCCATTATGCCGGTGTGCCTGGGCAGCACGCTCTTGTCGGCTTTGGGTATCTCTACCGCGATGCTTTCGTGGCCCACAACCAGCCCGATACGCAGATCGCCTCCTACCTTGAGCACTCTGGCTATCTCTTCGTCCGAAAGCAGGAATGCCGGGCTATTGGGCAATGGCCGGAACCGGGGAGGCACTACCCCGCCATCCACTTCTTCGCCCATGATCTCCACCTGCACTCGCCCATGATAAGGTGGAGTAAGCACACCACCTCTGGCTGCGGTGGTAATGATGACCGGCGCGTCCCCCCGTAGGCCATCCGGCTCGGCGAACGGCCCTGCCACTACCACCCCCAGGTAGTCCCGCCTCCGCACAGCAGGG
>JBBSGN010000595.1:0-2792 GCA_038254085.1 Chloroflexia bacterium
AGGCCCTCACGGACCAGGTCGTAGGGCATCATGCGTATGCCGGCATAGTAGCGAGGCTGGTCCGAGGCAATCACGCGCTCCGCGGCGGGAAGGGCCGCGACCTTTTTGCGGCGGCCCGAGAACCACGGTGACCAGCCGGGCCCCAGCGGTCCGCCCCAGCGCTCTTCCCTAGCGCGCTCCGTCTGTACGTCGAGAGCATAAGGCCGCACCACCCCCCGAACGCGGACCATTACCAGGTGAATCACTACGAGCACCACGAGGAAGAGGGGCAGGATCAACACATGGAAACCGTACATCTGGCCGAAGTTCATCGCGTTGAAGAAAGCGCCAATCAGCACGCCGTTGAGGGCGTCTTTGGCCGAGACGGCGATCCATTGGGCGTCAAAGTTAGTCTGAGACAGGTAACCGGTGAAAGCGGTGCCGATGCCCCCTACAAAGAGGAGGGCGCCTGTCACCCATGTCCAGCGCCGCCCGTGGCGCCAGGATCCCTTGAAGAACTCGGTCCACAGGTGGAGGGTGAGTGAGAAGAAGAATGCCTGTGCACACCAGAAGTGGACCCCATTGACGAAGTGACCCACACCTGAATTGTGCCACCATTGAGGGCCGAAAGCCGACAACATTACGCCCGTTATGATAAGCATCACCATGCTGGCAAGGGTAATAACGCCGAAGAAGTAGGAGGGTGAGCGCACGAAGGCGGGGAGTTGGTCTGGGAGGAGGTCTTCGAGCGGCATCCACTTACGCACCCGCTCCCGGATATTCGTTGTGAGGTTCGTATTCATGGTTGCTCCTCCCAATTGGAGGTAGCGTCGCCCGCGATGGAGGCGCCGGGCAGTTCGACGGTAGGGGTAGGGAGTTGCCGCCCTCCCGGCATTCGCAGCACGACGGCGAGCGCGAAGACCAGGATCAGCAGCCCGACAATTGCAAGATTAGCCACTGAAATCAAGATAAATCCAAACTGCACATATTGCGGTGTGTCGCCCATAGAGATTGCCTCCTTAATTTGCTTGACCCGCTTGCCCTGGCTCATGCCCGTGAAGATGGGAACTGCCGAGGTGAAGTCTTGTGGGCATACGCTGCCCGATTCCGCTAGCCACTTACGATTGTCACCGGTCCGACGTCGCCGTACACGAACCACATTATTGTGCGGGCCTTTTCGGGGCGGACCGGCGCCAACTCCGCGCATGGCCCCGCGTATTGTACGCGCCGCAACCAGCCGCCCGCCACGGCAGGGAAGAGATAGAGGAGCCCGTCTGTTCCTTCAGCTATCCAATCGATGAGAAAGATCGCCTTGTCTGCATAGTACAGTTTCGGCTCGATCTCGGGCACCGTCGCTACGTTCGTCTCTATCTCCGGTTCGAGTGCAGGCATTTTGCTCCTCCCCCGATTGAAAGTTGAAAGTTGAATGTTCCTAAGGATTTAACCTTCAACCATTTACTATACCCGAGGTTTGTAAACAGCATAAACCCCGTTGGTGGAAGTTACGGTGAACAGCGGTTAACAAAGGGTGAAAAACCAGAAAGGATCGAGAGGTGTTTCTTGAGTTGCTCCTCCTTGTTGAAGTTCAGAAACCTTCAACCTTCAACTTTGAACCGCCCGAGATAAGTTGTCCTACCGGACCCATCTTTAATGCCACCAATACCACGCTTTTTCACCAAACGTTTACCCCGATGTTCACTTGGCCGTGCGATAGTTATATTGAGATAGATGATGACATAGCAAGATATATCAATCGTGAGGCTGTGGGGTAGAATGAGTGAATTGCTGACCGTCAAAGAGGTCCAGGACCTCCTGAAGATAGACCGCATAACAGTCTATCGTATGCTCAAGGACGGCAGGCTGACACGGGTAAAGGTCGGAAGGCAGTGGCGCTTCGTGCAACGCGAGATCGAATCTCTCTTTTCCGGCAACCTGTCCGCGCAGGGCGAAGCGGCACCGGCTATCAACGGGCAGGCCCTCCCCATCCACTGCGTCCAGATGATCCAAAACGTCTTCTCTGAGATCGCCTAGGTCGCGGTGGTGACTACGGGGTCGGACGGCGAGCCACTTACCGCCTTCAGCAATTCTTGCGCTTTCTGCAACCTCGTCCTCTCAAGCGAAACGGGACGCCGGGGGTGTGTGGCATCCTGGCAGCGGCTCGCCACGCAGGAAGAACGACAGCGTCACCCCGCCCCGAGCCTCGCTGCATGCCACGCAGGCCTCCAATACGCCCGCGCCCGCATCGAGTTGGGCGGCGAGCTGGCTGCCATGCTGATCGCGGGCCAGTTTTACGCGGAGGCGCCGGTCGAGCAGGAAGAGCAGGAGCGAATCAAACGGTTAGCCGAGAAATATGGCATCGACCCGGAGGCCCTGTGCAAAGCAGCCCTGATGCTGCGCAGCGTGTCCAGCGTGTCCCTGCCCGTCCCGGAGAGTTCACTCGCCGAGCGATTGGACCTCGGACATGTACGCACCTGAGATATGGACACCACCGCGCTCTTTATGATTTGTCGTAGTCGTGAACTGTGCACAAGGTGTTGAAGGTCATGAAGTAGGCACGGACGTGAAGATACAGAAGCAGACACATGGCAGTAGGCAGTTGCTCTGCAGGCACAGACAGAGTTGCCGAAGTTCCTTGCAGGAGACATAATCCTTTTCGCGGAGCAGGGTGACCATTATAGCAAGGTTGGCCGCTGGCTCATGCGAAGCAAAGGCGAGGGTCCTACGTAGGCCGTACAGCCCCCGCCGCCTTCCGTAAGACTACGCTGGTCAGTGACTGGGTGGCTGATTGTGACGACAGGACGGTTGCGCCTACA
>JBBSGN010000596.1:0-2776 GCA_038254085.1 Chloroflexia bacterium
CCTTGTCATTCCGAACGAAGTGAGGAATCACTATCTTCAGCACTTATTTTACTAGCACTTCTCTTGTATCCCAAGCATCCTACTATCCCCAACCGATTCCTCACATCGTTCGGAAAGACAAAGGAAACTTGGTTCGTCTCCCTCTCACCAGGCATTTCTACCGACAATTGACAACCCACCACTCGTACCCCAGCACATTGTAAGGCAATAGCCGGAAGCGTGCCATATTATCCCCAGACCCATCCTTCTTGCCCAAATCGGCTATAATGTATGTTGGCAGAAAAACAACTCAAAACTCAAAACTTCCTAGCCCGGAGGCTATTCCAGGATGAACGACACCACAATCGGCACTCGCAACCCCGACTCCGCATTTCGCACAGAAACAGACTCTCTCGGTGACGTGCAGGTGCCCAGCGCCGCCCTGTACGGCGCACAGACGGCGCGCGCCATACGTAACTTCCCCATCACCGGCCTGCTGCCTCATCCGGCCCTGGTACGTGCTACTGTGCTTGTGAAACGCGCTGCTGCCGAGGTCAATCGCGAGTTGGGGGAGCTTGATGCGGAGCGGGCCAACGCCATCATCGCCGCCGCCGACCGCGTGCTGGCGGGCGAGTACCTCGACCAGTGGCGCGTGGACCCAATCCAGGCGGGGGCGGGCACGTCGCACAACATGAACACCAACGAGGTGCTTGCCAACCTCGCCAACGAGAGCCTGGGGGGCAAGCGCGGCGAGTACAAGCCGGTCCACCCCAACGACCACGTGAACATGGCGCAATCTACGAACGATGTCTTTCCGACCGCCATGCGTATCGCCACCCTCACTGAGTTGAAGGGGCTGTACCCGGCCCTCGACTGCGTGCAGCAAGCGTTTGCCGCCAAAGGGAAGGAGTTCGACCGAATTATCAAGTCGGGCCGCACCCACATGCAGGATGCCGTGCCGATACGCCTCGGCCAGGAGTTCACCGCCTACTCTATCACGCTCGGCAAGATGCGCCGCAAGATCGAGCAAGCGGCCCAATCGCTCCTTGAACTAAATATCGGGGCCACCGCCGCCGGAACCGGCCTGAACAGCGACCCACGCTATCAAAAAGCTGTGGTCGCCAAGCTGGGCGAACTAACCGGCCTTGATTTGCAGCCCGCAGGCAACCTGGTCGAAATGACCGAGTCGCAGTCGGCCATGCTTGAAACCCACAACGCCCTGAAGCTACTCGCGGTCGAATTGACCCGCATCGCCAACGACCTGCGCTTGATGTCGTCCGGCCCACAGACGGGCTTTGCCGAAATCGTGCTGCCGCCCGTGCAACCTGGCTCCTCGATCATGCCCGGCAAGGTCAACCCGGTGATGGCCGAGATGCTCAATATGGCCTGCTTCCAGGTGATCGGCAACGATGCCACAATGACGATGGCGGTGCAGGCCGGGCAACTCGAACTGAACGTGATGATGCCCGTGATGGCCTTCGACATGCTCATGTCGGTGGACATCCTCAAGAACGCCATGAACGTCTTCGCCGAGTACTGCGTGGAGGGCATCACCGCCAACGAAGCCCGATGCGCGGAGCTTGTCGAGAGCAGCATGGGCCTCGCCACCGCCCTCAACCCCTATATAGGGTATAGCGCCGCCGCCAAAGTCACCCAGGAAGCGTACCGCACCGGCAAGCCAATCCGCCAGGTCGTCCAGGAAATGGGCATCCTCTCTCCCGAAGAACTGGAGCGCGTGCTTGATCCTATAGCCATGACCGAGCCGGGCATTCCCGGAAAGAGTAAGACATGATTGTGGATAGCGCGATTGTTTGAACCGCCAGCCACCCATTATCAACGGGCACCCGCCAAGAACGCCAAGATTCTAATGGTATATTACGAAAGTGATACTATCTACATGAAATTACCTCACATTTTTCGTCTTGGCGTTCTTGGCGTCTTGGCGGTTCAATAATACTTAGCATGCCTACGACAGCCTCCAACCAAACTATACTTTCTCCACAGCTCGCCGACCTCCTCGATGGGTATCACGACGAGATTGTAGCGTCGTGGGTGATTTTGTTGTGCGGCATGGACGACACGCATTATTTAGACCGCCACCACACACACTATCGTCAGCAGCCCGTCACCGAGCTACAGGCGTCGGCCCGCGCTTGCATCTCTGCCCTGCTCTCCCTCTTTCGTACCGGCAGCTTCGACCTGCTCGCTCGCTACTCCAAAGAGACCTGCCACCTGCGCGTCAGCCAGGGGTTCGACATCGCCGAGGTGATCGAAGGGCATTTGCTTTTGAGTGAGGTGGTCGTGCCTATTATCCAGCGCGAGACCGGCTGGGAAGGTTACGAGCAACCCGCGCTCAGAATGGCGAGTGCCCTCGATGCGGCCCTCCGCTGGCTTGTAATCCGCTTCAGCAAGTTCTACTCGCTCGCGGTGAACGCCCGCCTGCAAGGGCAGGTTAGTCTGCTGGAGCAGCAGCGCACCGAGCTTGAGAGGCGCATTCGGGAAGTATCGGCCCTGGTTAGCTCCAGCGCCCTCATCACCTCGACCCTCGATCTGGACCGGCTGCTGACCCTTATCCTGGAACAGCTTGCCGAGGTGGTGGACTACGACCGCGCCTCCATCCAGTTACTGTTCGACAACCGGCTGCGAATCATAGCAGGTCGCGGGTTCAAGCGTCCTGACGATGTGGTGGGCCTCAGTTTCGACCCGCTCCAAAACGTGCTGACCCGCCGCCTGTTGGACCGCGAAGCGCCGCCAATCGTGCTGGAGGACGTCCGTAACGAGCCGGACTTCGTGGCCG
>JBBSGN010000597.1:0-2771 GCA_038254085.1 Chloroflexia bacterium
AAAAGGGTCTTCAACCTTGCCGCCGTACTCAGCAGGGCTGCCGTCTTCTCCCAACAGCTGCACACTGGCCGTGTCTATCTGGCTATCCTCGATGCCGTTGTATGGCACGCGCAGAGTAATACGCAGGGGAGAGTTTGGGGCGCCCTGATTTGCTCCCTGGCCTGCTTCGCTGGCATATTCCAGGGTCATGTTGCCTGCGCCGCTCCCGGTTGTGCCTGACTTTGGCGATACGAACGAGTAGAGCAGCACGCCCGCAGCAATCACGAGGAGGGCCGCGGCAAAACTGGCGGCAAGGCGCAGGGCATTACTGGTTGTTGGTTTAACCGGTTGTTCGGGGCGACGCAAAAAGACCTCCCAGAGGGTGGAACCTGGGATACAGGGCCGGGGGCAGTGGGAACTGGGCTTGGAACTCGACTTAGAAAATGTAAGCCGTTGCTTAAATTATAGCACCGCGCCACATGTAAAACCAAATGGATACGCGGGGGCCACACTAAAATTGCATGAAAATACTGAGGTGTACGGCTAGTGGCACTGAGCCGGGCAAACAAAAAGGCCCACCAGATGGCGGGCCTCGTCTCAAGCTCACTGAGTGCTTAGGCTTCGGTGTTTTCCTCTGCCCGCTGCTCGCGCCCGCGAACCTTGAGTAGACCACCTACGGCAGCAGCACCGAGGCCCGCAGCTACCAGCCAGGGGCTGAAAGACTGAGGCGCGCCTGTGCCTGGCATGCCAGGTGTTGCGCCTCCGCCAGCCGCGCCACCAGCCAGGATAGGCCCGACAACCTGCAGAACCTGATCGTACGTCAGGGGTGCTGCAAAAGCCGGGGAAGGCTCGGCATCGCCCATAATGGCGTGCAGGGTAGCTGCGTGCTCGCCCTCAACGTCGTGAATGGAAGCAGCCGCTGCTAGCAGCCCCTTGTCCTTGATCAGGGGAGCCGCGCCCAGGTAGGCACCGGCACCGAGATCTTCAACAGCAGTGAAGAACTTCACTACTTCGTCCTGGCTGGTCAGATTGGGGAAGTTGTAGCTTGCCTGCTCTGCTACGGGTGTGCCGCCGAGCTTGGTAATGGTGTCCGTCAGGGCTACCACATGGGCGTGCTCGTGCTCGCCGAACGTGCGGAAGATGTCCGCGACTTGGCCGCTCAGCAAGCCACTGGCGTTTACTGAGCGATAAGCTGCGTCCTCAATGTGCTCCAGGGTCAGGGCAAACATAAGGATGTCCATGTCGCTGTTGAGACCCGCGGCAGCCGCGATGCGTGCGCCGAGAATTTCACCGCGAGATAGACCACCCGCGCCCACGAGCGCCGCAGCGCCCAGTACGCCACCGGTTCCGATAAGGAACTTGCGGCGTGATACGTTCCTAACATTGCCCTCGTCTTCGGGCGGGAAAAGATTGCTCATTCTATACTCCTCTCAAAGTATTCTGCTTACAGACTTACTTTCTTGGCACATGCGCCTATTTCTTGAAGAACGGCGCAACCTTCTCCAACACCTGGGCCGGGGTAAGGGGCGCAACAAAGGCGTCCGGTACGGGAACCTGTCCAGCCAGGAAGCGAATTACTGCTGTGTGGCGGCCTTCAACCTGCATGATGCTGGCTGCTGCGGCGAGAATATCCTTGTTCTGGATATAGCCTGCGGCTCCGAGATATGCGCTAACGCCAACTCCCTCAACTGTCGCCAGAAGACCAAGAATGCCTGCCCGGTCGGTGAGTGCGGGGAAATTGTAGTCGCCCTTTGTTACAGGTGTGCCACCCAGCTTCTGAATGGTTGACTGGACCGCATCTACGTGAGCTTGCTCGTGCTGGGCGAACAGGCTGACATACTTTGCGTCCATTCCCTGTAGCTTGCCGCTGTCCACTATCGTCTTATAGAGGGTTGCCTCGAAGAACTCCAGTGTGAGAGCGTAGTTCAGAACGTCAATGTCGGACTTGAAGGGTGCTTCCTGAGCGAATGCCAGTCCGCCGCCCTTGCTTGCTGTGAGTGCGACTGCACTTAGCATTGCCGCGCCTCCGAGCGCAATTGCGCCCTTGGGTAGGGCGATCTGCCCTGTGCCCCCGTCGTTTTGCATTTCCATATGGTGTGCTCCTCTCGTTGTGATATTACACACGATTCCACATCTTCAGCGAATTACTGCCAGCAGCAGTTATTCGCGTTCCACCAGTATACGCACCCCATCCACAATCGGATTTTAGCTGGAACAAGACGCAACAGCCGCTTAGAATTACTCGAGCGTTGCCGCTGCTTGTCAGAAGCATATATACTCATGTAAACAGGTCTGGCTCTGCTATTGCATGAAGCGTACCGCCGCTTGTTATTCAGTGGTGTATAGATTGCATATTCGGAGCAAAAACGTATACATTTCTGGGACTACATCTATTTTGCACGCACCGGCGTTTACTTTTCGGCCACTATTCAGGCTTGACGAAATTACTTGCATAGGAGAGGCAAATGACTGCCGAAGTAGATAAGCGAGCGCCCATGCCGGCTGCACCGATGAAGTATGCGCCGGATGGCTCTGTAGACTGGGGTAATATGTGGGACACATTCTGTGTGCTCGCGAAAGACGGCGGCCCTCCCCACCGCGATATCCTGCTGGTGGCGCCCGATGCCCCGGACGTCGAGAGCGACGGTTATACCCGCGCCACACGCGAGATCATCCGGGGCATCTACGAGGTGAGCGGGCTTACGGCGCGGCCTGCTGAATCCGGCTGGATAGCAGTGGAGTGCAAGTCGCCGGGTATGGCCCACTGGCTGCGCGAGGCGATTGAGCAGGAG
>JBBSGN010000598.1:0-2769 GCA_038254085.1 Chloroflexia bacterium
GCCGGTTGTAGCCTCGAAATCTCAGGCTACGTAAAACATATTGAGTAGCTCTCATAGTGCAAACCTAATTGCATTGGGGCAACAATGCATCAGTGAAAAACTGTAGAAGCTGCACGGCTTTAGCCGTTGCGGAGTTGTCACGAGTCAGCTTCCGCTAATTACCCTTCTTAGTTCTTCTTCGCTTTCGCGGTTGGCGAGGGCTATTACTTCGTCTTTGGGCTCGAGGATCGTTTCACCGTTGGGCAGCATCATGGCGCCGTCGCGCAGTACCGCCGATATAACCACGTTGGGCGGGAAGTCAATCGTGGAGAGCGCCTTGCCCGCGGCTTCCGAACCCTTTTCGACTGTCGCCTCCACGATGGCGATCTGGGCGTGCTTGAGGGTCATCAGGTGGACCAGGCCGCGCTCAGGTATCTCCTGCTCGATGATACTCAGGATGATGTTGGTGGCCGACACGGTCACGTCTATGCCCAGCTTCTTGAATATCTCTTCGTTCTTGGGGTTGTTGATACGGGCAATCGTGCGCGGCACGTCGAACATCTTCTTGGCGGTCTGGCATATCACCAGGTTGTCCTCGTCGTCGCCCGTCACGGCTATCATCACATCGGCGCGCCCCGCGCCCGCTGCCGCCAGCGTTGACGACTCGGCCCCGTCGCCCTCTAGCGCAACCGAACCGAAACGCTCGCGATAGGTAGCAACTTTCTTGGGGTTCTTCTCAATCAGCAGGACTTCGTATCCCTCGTTCACCAGCGTCTTGGTAAGATAGTAGCCTACCTTGCCGCCCCCAACTACGATGATGTACATGATAATTGCAACTCCTTTTGTCTCATAAAGGTTACATGGGCGAGTGATCACTCGCCCATGTCATGTCGTTTCTGTTTGGTAGTCCAACCTAGTCGGGCTTAACCCCTGGACGGAACAGCCCGCGCAAACCGCGCCCATTGCCGCTCTTTTCGGCCTCGTCAGCCGTGTGTGGGCTGCCCAGCGTTTGGGTCTTGGCAGAGCCAGCGCCACCTGCCGAGGTAGTATCCTGCACGTCGGTCGCAGCCATCGAAACGGCGGCCAGGCGAGCAGTCACTGCTGGGGAGAGTGGCGCTGTCTGCTTCATCTGCAAAGCGCCCGTGTCAAGCTGGGTGGTGTCGCGGGGCGTCGAGAGGATGTCGCGGGCCGTAGTCGAAACGAGTGTGGTGGGGCATATCGTCTCAAGGCCAAGGTGGTGGTACATGTCCTCGCGGCCAGGGTCGTATATGCGCGCCAGCACCCGCTTCACGCCAAATATCTCTTTGGCGACTTCGGACGCCATGATGTTTGTATTGTCGTAGTTGGTCACGGCGGCGAACCCATCGGCGGTCTCTATCCCCGCTGATTTTAGCACGTCCACATCTATGCCCGTGCCGAGAACTGTCTGCCCCTTGAAATCTTCGGGCAAGCGGTCAAAAGACGCCGGGTCCGAGTCGATTATGCTCACCATGTGCCCGTCCGCTTCCATCAACTGTGCCAGCCGCGCGCCCACCCGCCCGCAGCCTAGAATGGTTACTTTCATGTTGGTAAATCCTTTCGTGATAGGTGACACGTGAGGACTAATTCACGCATCCTCTATTATCTCTCACGTATTAATCTCCATCGGAGCGCGGCATATCCAGACGCGGCAGGGGGCGTTCTTCAGGACATAGGGGAGGGTGCGGCCCAGGTCAATTTCGCCCAGTTTCTTCTGGTAGTCAATCGCCATGACGATTAGCTCCGCGCCACTGTCCTTCGACATGTCCACGATGGCGGCCCCGGCGCTACGCGCCTGGAGCAACGAAGTCTCGACCTGGAGGCCCATCTCGCGGGCTGTCGTCTCGGCGTTGTCGAGGGCCTTCTCGCCCTTCTGCACCTCCGCAGGCAGCTCTGCGTTCAACTCCAAGGCGTGCGGCACCTTGACCACGTACACCACGTCTACTGACACGTTACGCCCCTTGCCCATCTTCGCCAAAGCGTAAGTGTAGGCGAGGCGCATGGCCTCTTCGTCCACCGGGGCGCCCTTCACGGGCACCATTATTCGTTTTACTTTGTGTTCGTCACCGTTTCGGGTGAATATATTACGCGCCAATGTTTGCTCTTCTTTCCTTTGCTTGATCTACGTTGCGTCTTTCACTCAACTATGCGCACGACACGCACGTTAATATATACGAATCACCTTCCCTATAGTCACGCCGCAACCCGTCTTACAGTGCATAGTTGCAGCCCGGCGCAAAACCGCTTAGGAAATAGAGAAAGGTGAGAAAGGGCTGAGGGAATCAGGACCGCGAGGAGTGCGGTAGGTCGCACGCTGTGTAGCGTCTGCGCTCCGATGCGGCTGCCTGGCCTATGCAGGCCGGGCACGTATTGGTGATTGCCCTTGCGGCGTCTGTATTCGCACCCTATGGAGCGAAGACGTGTTGGCAAGGTGGTCGCCGCACTGCCCCTTGCAGCGGCAACGGTATCAAGATCAGCTTTCATAGGTGAAGGGCGCTCAGGCCCTTACTCTACCACACTCCACCGAGCGAAACACCTTTATAGCATACCTACCGCGCCAAACCATCAGTGCGCGGTTGCGGAGTGCTCGTCAATCTTCCAGGTTATCCTCGAATCTGCCTCTTCTTCAACATTTCGCCCCTTCGCAAGTATATATTATAGCACTCGCATGTGGAAACTGCAAACGGCTGTAGAGAACGGACGACGGCCCAAGGACCCATAAAACCCATATATGAAATCTAAACGGGGTATAGGGGCCGCCTCCGGCCTCCC
>JBBSGN010000599.1:0-2768 GCA_038254085.1 Chloroflexia bacterium
AGGAACCAGGCTGGCGCTCACGGGTCGCCACGTTCACCTGGCCGTCAATGGAGGTGTCGTTGTAGTCCACCGAGCCGACCATAGCTAGTATCTCGCCCGTGCCCGGCTTCATCACCACGATGGCCGCGTTGGTCGCCTTCTGCTGGCGCAACTCGCCAATACGCTCTTTCGCCACCTTCTCGGCGGCCTCTTGCACGCGCAGGTCGAGGGTGGTGTAGACCTTCAGGCCCGCTTCGCTCGCCTGGGGGCCGTACAGCCTCTCCAGATATTCCTTGACATAATAAACGAAGTGCGGGGCTTTGAGAGACTGTGTATAGGGGTGCAAATAGAGGCTCGCCGCCTTCGCATCGTCGGCCTCTTGCTGGCTAATCATCTTCTGCTTCGCCATGAGGTCCAGCACTATGGCCTGGCGTCTCTTGGCCGCTTCCGGGTTGACGAGCGGGTCGTACTGAGTGGGGGCCTGGGGCAGGCCGGCGAGCAGGGCGGCTTCCGCCAGGGTGAGGTCTTTGGCGGGCTTGCCGAAATAGCTGAGGGACGCCGCGCCGATGCCGTATGCCCTGTGCCCGTAGTAGTTTTGGTTCAGGAACATATCCATGATCTCGTCTTTGGGATATGCCCGCGTCATCTCGACGGCCAGCACGGCCTCTTTTATCTTGCGACTGAACGAGCGCTCGGTGCGCTCGTCGGGCGAGAGAATCATCTGGCGAACAAGCTGCTGGGTGATGGTAGACGCGCCCGATTGCCCTTCGCCGCTCAGGTTGATGGAAACGGCGCGCAGGACTGCAATCGGCTCTACACCGGGGTTGGTGTAGAAGCTGGCGTCCTCGGCGGCGATGGTGGCGCTTATGACGAGGGGCGAAATCTGGTCGAGACTCAGTTCTTGCCGTCGCCCGGTGTCTTCGTCCACCAGGTCGTACAGGGGGATGCCGTTGCGGTCGTAAATCTTGGTGGTCTGCACGTTTATGCCGTAGTTGAGCGCGTTCACTGACGGCAGCTTGCTCATGTAATAGGCCGCGCCCCCGATGCCCGCGCCCATGCCTGCGCCGCCCACAAGCCCTGCCAGCAGGACCAGCGCCAGCAGCACGCGGACCGCCATGACCGCAGGCCCGCCCCCGCCGAAGCGCCTGGCGGCAACCTGGGCGCGCGTGTGCCCCACGCGCGAGCGGGCGCGCACGCTACGATGTCGCATGAGGAAATAGGGCAGAGGTCGCCCGTGCGCCGAGCGCCGCCGAGTAGGCGCGTAGGCCCACTCCTCGGTCTTGAGCTTCAGCCGTATGCCGTGAACGTCGGTGTCGCGCAAACGCGACGTGTTATAGCCGTCAGGGGGTGTGGTGGTGGCCGGGTTGACCCGTGCCTGGGGGACGGCCCGCCCGTTGCCGTTTGCATGGCCGTCGCCGAACGGCCGGGTGGCCGCTTGTCCGTTGCCGGTATGGCCGTTACCAACGCGCGCCTTGACGGGGCGCACCGTCTGCACTCGCGCGCGCTCTACGCCCTCGCCGCTGTTGCCGTTTGGATGGCCGTTGCCGTCGCCGCTCGCGCCGTCAGGACGCGCCTCAACAAGAGGTAGTGCCCGCGTATAACGAGGCGCATCCGCCCGTGCAAGCGGCGCTTCGCCCTCGCCTGGCAACTCTCGATTGGCGCGCCCATCGCGTTGGCTGCGGGCGCTCTGGCCTGTAGGCCCTTTAGGCGTTGAAATTGTATCTTTCTTCTTAGACATCTTCCTCTATTATAGCGTACAACAAGTTACGTAAATGTGAACTACCCCATTGCTAAAGCAAGGGGCTTCTACAGACACCTTGAAGGGTCTGTTGGCTAGTTCCTAGCCGAAGGATGTTTATGGCAGCGTTATGGTCCCTATCAAGCGAGCAGCCGCACTCACAAGAGTGCCAACGCTGGGAAAGTTCCTTACGCTTGATAGTGCCACAACCACTACACACTTGGCTGGTGTATGCAGGAGAGACAAGTACAACGTTTCGCCCAGCGTTCTCAGCTTTGGCGGAAACGAATTGCACGAATTGACCCCAACCAGCGTCGGATATTGACAGGGCAAGACTATGATTACGAACCATGTTACGGGGTCGCAACTTCTCCAATACGATTGTGCCGTACTCGTTTACCAAGTTACGGCTTTCCTTGTGCAGAAAGTCAGAGCGTTGGTTACGGATGCGTCTATGTACGGTAGCAACAGCAAGTCTAGCCTTAGCACGCCTATGGCTGCCCCGCTTGCAACGGGAAAGAGCTTGTTGCTTTGTAGCCAACTTGCGTATCGAGCTACGCAAGCAGCGTGGGTTCTCAATCTTATTTCCGTTAGACAGGACGGCAAAAGTAGTCAGGCCCAAGTCTATGCCAACAGACTTGTCAGATTGAGGCAAGAGAACAGTCTCAATCTCAACGGAGAAACATACGTACCAATGTTCACCTTCCCGCTTGACGGAAACAGTCTTGACCTTGCCTTGCATAGAGCGGTGCAACCGAACCTTGAGATTACCAATCTTCGACAGGGTGAGATGGCTGCTTTGCAGGGACCAACCGCCTTGCGGGAAGGTAAAGCTATCGTAGCTGTCTCTACCCTGAAATCGAGGATAGCCAACTTGTTTCTCGCCGCTTTTCACTCTGCGAAAGAATGCCTGAAAAGCCTTGTCTACACGCTTCAACACATCCTGCAATATCTGGCTATGGATGTCTCTGTACTCAGGTCTGGCTTCCTTCACATCTATAAGCTGATTAGCCTGGTCGTAGTAGTTCAAACTCTTACTTGCCATGCGATA
>JBBSGN010000600.1:0-2760 GCA_038254085.1 Chloroflexia bacterium
GCGCCAATTGGCGGGTTGGGAATGGATCTGCACTGCTTGTGCTGCTTTACCCCCCTTGCCTGAGAAAGCATCCACAACCCTCCTACAATATGCAGCCTAATTGTGAACAGTTGGTATAACATATAAAACAGGCTGGGGGAGTATATAGTCCCTTCTCCTTCATCCGGGCCACCCAAACAGCCCCGCAAGCGCCCAATCGAGAACATATTTTCCGCAGAACGAGGAGCGTAGGGAGGGGCGGTAGTCAGTGATCGGTCGTCCTTCATCCTTCGTCCTTCGTCGTCCCCCATTGACAACCCTCCTACCACCAAAGTATACTGAGCTATCTGGCTCATCTGGCCTATGGCCTCAACGTGGAGGGCTTTCTGCTGATGGTTATCCCCGCTCGCACGGCGCGCTCTGTGGGCGACGCTGACTTGGATGCTGTTCAGCCGCAGTTCAGCGGGAACGGCGCTACCGACGGCACGCTGTCCGAAGAAGCACAAGCCGCCCTGGTCGTACAGCTTCGCAAAGACGCGGTGGCCCGCTATCGCCCCCAGTTCAAGGAGGCGGCCTCACCGATACGCACGATGGCGCGCATGGTGAACGAGGTGCAGGCGGCGGCGCGCAAAGCGGGCATATCGCCCCAGGTGCTGGCGCGAGAGGTCGTCAACCGCACCATCGGCGACGTGAACGTGCGTATGATCACCGAGAAAGTGGACGGCGTGGACTACACCACCATTGGCGAAGACCTCGGCCTGATCCTGCCGGGTGAAGAGATAGGCGGGCGCATCAGCACCGGCCACGTGCGCCACGAGCTGAACCGCCGCATGGAAGAGATCGAGCGCCGCCTCCTCTACGATTACAACTGGGACATGCGTACCTACGACGTGTTCGGCGTGGGCAACCCGCTAATCAGGGAGAAGCTGGCTGAACGCTCGATGCATAAGTGGGGCCTGCCCGCCGACCCGGAGATGACCTTCATCAGCATCGGCGCGCTCGACTCGCTTTACAAGTCAATCCTGTCGCTGGGCAACCACTTCAAGAAGAAGTACGGCAAGCCTGCCACATTCGCCTTCCCCTCGCCCGGCTTCGCGGTGGTCAACTGGCAGGTGGAGGTATCGGGCCTCAAACTGCTGAACCTGCGCACCGGCGCGGAGAACAACTTCAAGCTGACCTACGACCAGATGAAGCGGGCGCTTGCCGAAGACCCCGAACTGCGCTTCCTCTACTTCACAGTCAGCAACAACCCCACCGCCTTCTCATACTCTCCCGAAGAGATAAAAGCAGTGTACCGGGCCATCGAGGAGGACGGGCGCGAGCTTGCGGTGCTGGCCGACCTGGCCTACATCGGCACCGGCCTGGCCGAAGATGACGTGGCGCGTATGCAGGCGTTCAATACGCCCGAAGCGCTGAACCGTACCCTCTTCATCGGCTCGCTGTCCAAAGTGTACACGCTCACCGGCGACAGATGCGGCTGGGTGACACTGCGCAACCCTGAGTGGGCCGACCTGTTGAAGGTGGCGTGGAACAACACCACCGCCGGCCTACCCGCCGAGTGGCAGTTGCGCTTCACGGCCTACATCGAATGGTTCGAGGAGCACCCCGAAATCCAGGCCAAAATCAAGGCGCTCTATAACCTGCGCCGCGAGCATCTGCGCAAGCAGCTACACGAACTTAACGACCAGTACGACCTCTTTGAGGAAATCGGCCTGGACGACCATGCCACTATTTATAATTGGAGCAAGCTCAAGCCCGGAGAGGACGCACTCTCCCTCTTCGAGAAGACCGGCATCGCGGGCGTATCGGGAAGCGCGTTCGGTTACGACAACCAGTACATAAGGCTGTCGGTGGGCTTCATCCCGGCGCAGTGAGCGATCAGCACTAGGCTAAGAAGAAACCGGCAACCCCCTAATATCGTTTATTGGATGTAGATGGACGCGGAAATCACCACCCCCGATTGCCCTGAGTGCGGCGACATGATGGGCTATCCCTCCCCGCAAGGTGGCAACTTCCTTATATGGACATGCAGGGCGTGTGGGTCCAGCTTCGTCTACGACGACAGCTACCAGTTGCAACCCTATACGTTCCTGGAGCTATTGGTTGACGAAGTGTGACGGCGACCGACGACCGTTGTCCTTCGTCATTCGTCATCATCAAGAAAATGGAGGTAATGGTGCGCAACAGACTGGTAGTATTTTCCTCAACCCTTCTCGTGCTTGTACTGCTCATAACAGCCCTTCCTATCTACGGACAAGCCCCCACGCCCACCCCAACAGGCTCCTCTACCGCAACCCCCGGTCCAACGCAATCACCCTCACCTGCTCCCAACTCGACCCCCAACGCCAGCCAGACGCCAGGGCCGGGCGACCGCTTTTTCACCGAGACCGGGTTTTCGGTCCCTGCCGTCTTTGTGAAGTATTGGGACAGTCACGGCGGCCTCCCCGTGTTCGGCTATCCCATCTCGGAAGCGCGCACAGAGACCAGCCAGACCGACGGCAAGGATTACCTGGTGCAATACTTCGAGCGCAACCGCTTCGAGTACCACCCAGAGTTTGCGGGCACGCCCAACGAAGTGCTGCTTGGACTGCTCGGCGCCGAGCTGAACAGGTGGCGCACCTTCGATACGATAGGCACTTTCTCCGACAGCCCCTCCAAGATATACATGGACGCTACCAAGCACTCGCTGGGCGAGCCGTTCCTTAGCTATTGGCGGGATCACGGGGGATTGGCTATCTTCGGATACCCCATCTCCGAGCCGTTTGACGAGAAGAACCCGGA
>JBBSGN010000601.1:0-2759 GCA_038254085.1 Chloroflexia bacterium
GCCTCACCGTCCTTGAAGCACGCCGGGATGAAGGCCTCCTCGACGGTCAGCCTGTCCTCGAAAATGTCCCTCTCGAGGGCGTAGGCCGCCGCGTAGTCGAGGGTGCCGAAGACGCCGTGCTCCCAGCCACCGTCGTTCACCAGGCGGGGCGTCATGTCGATGAACACCGCCCCCTTTAGCCTCTCGCCGCCGAAGAGGTCGAAGTAGTGGAAGATGAGGGAGGTGCCCATAGACCATCCTGCGATCGTCACCCGGTCGAGGCTGAGGTGCTCGATTACCGCCCGGGCGTCTTTGGCAGCCTGACGGAGGCTCATGTTGAGCTCCTGCTTGCCGGAGCGGCCGTGACCCCGGATGTCCATCGTTACAACCCGGTGGGTGCGCGAGAGTTCGGGGATGTTGTGCTGGAAGAACTTATGGTTCATCGTCCAGCCGTGGATCAGGAAGATGGGCTCGCCCTCCCCCCGGTCGGTATAGTAGATCGGCACCCCGTCCTCCGCGGTCATGTACGGCACTTTTCCTCTTCCCTCAAATGTCCTTCTTCCCTCCCTGGATGCTACCAGAACCCCTGATCTACCGCTCTTGGGTTGCCGACAGGGCGCCCGGCTCACGCCGGACTTTCTGCCACTTTTACAGCGAACGTACGCCGGGTGGATCGTGGCGAGCTCTAGGCGGGTTGCCTCTATTCACTCTATTGCCGAGAAGAGGTCTTCTCGGAAACCGCGAGCGAATTTTTATGCGTCGGTGTATCAAGGTGCCTGCTCCTAAGGTACGCGACCGGGGCGAAAGGGCACTTAGCACCGGTCCTAACGCATAAGGATGCGCAGGGTTGAATACAGGTTTCCGAGAATGAGCGATACCGGAAGCTCAGTTTCTGGGGAAGCCTCTTCTCGTCAGGTCGCTGGATAGAGGCTACCCGCCTCAACTCTTGACATCTTCGCTAGTTGAGGGTATTAATCGAAGTGTTAGTCAACCCGCTGGGTAAAGCGGGTTAGGAAATATCAGAAAGTCAGGCAAGGGTGGAGGCGATTTCTAAATGGCTGCAGTAGATGATCTTGACCAAGTAGTTGATCAATGTCAACTCGCGCTGGGTGAGTTCGTGAAGGGCAACCCTGAGCCAATGCAGAGGATGTTCTCCCATCGAGAAGACGTAAGCCTCGCTAACCCCCTTGGCCCTGCCGCGCATGGATGGGAGCAGGTCGCTGCGACTATGGAGCGTGCCGCATCACATCTCAGAGATGGCGAGATCACTGGCTTTGAGAACGTAGCGAAGTACGTGACTCCTGAGCTTGCCTATATCGTGTGGGTAGAGCGGGCAAAGGCCAAGGTTGGCGGAAGGGAGGATGTCGCCCCAATCGATCTGCGGGTCACGATGATATTTCGACCTGAAGAGGGCACTAGGAAGGTTGTGCATCGGCATGCAGACCCGATAACCACAGCTCAGTCAGCCGAATCGGTGATGCAGAAATAGATCTACCCTTAGCGAACTACCGGGAAGACCACCCCTCTCGGCGATTCGGTGAATAGAGGCAACACGCAACTTTAGCGCTCTCTCGGCGCAAGCTCGTCTGAGGATGCGCGGGCCTTCACCTGGTGTCATCATGGGAGGTGAGAGCCCTAGCAAAGGAGAAGAAGTAGATGTTCCAGCCGCTTCAGGACGCGTTGAGCACGTTCTTCAGCTACATACCCCAGCTCATCGGCGCGATAGTAATACTAGTTATCGGCTACGTGATAGCCAGGATCTTGCAGGCCCTCGTCGGACGGGTGCTACAGGGGATAGGATTCGATAGGTGGATGGAGCGCGGTGGCATAAAGCAGTTCTTCGACCGAGCCGAGACCAACCAGACCCCACACAGCATCCTGGGCGCGCTGGTATTCTGGTTCGTCTTTATCATCGCCATCACTATGGCCGCAGATGCTTTAGGCATCCCACAGGTCTCGGCGGTTCTGGCGCAGCTCATTGCTTACATTCCCAGCATCATCGCCGCCATCCTGATACTGATCTTGGCGGCGCTTTTGGCGAACTTCCTGGCAGGCATCGTCCGGGGGGCGACCGGGAGCGAGGTTCTGGCAAGCGTAGCCCGGTACGCGATCATCGTATATGCGGTGTTTGCGGCGCTGACGCAGCTTGGAATCGCGGTGCAGCTGACGGCTAACACGTTCCTGATTGTGATTGGGGCAGTAGCGTTGGCGGCGGCGATAGCATTTGGGATCGGCGGGCGGGAGGTAGCCCGAGACATTCTTGAGAAGGCTTACCACCGGAGAGACGAGGTGAGGGGCGATGCTGGAGGGGGGCGCGGCGGCGTCGAAGGCGGGGGAGGAGAGAGGCCAGACGCCCACCGCTTGCGGCGCGAGGAGTAGCATCGCCGCCATGCGACGCGGAGCTCTAGCGTAGGTTCGTAACCCAAGAGACCTAGAGGGCGACATGGTAGGCCAGGTTCCGCATGGTGACAGCGAGCTTGGCCCAGCCTACGACACGCACATTAGAAAGTGCAGTTTCCGAGAAGACCAGCCAAAGCGGCAACTCAGTTTCCGAGAAGATCATCCTTGTCGGTAACTGGGTGAATAAGGGCTCACCCGGAGCGGCTCGTGTTCGCACCTACCAAGCTTTCGAGCCCTCATCTATTTGCGATAACGAGCGGTATAAGTCCACCAAGGTAGCCCCACCTGGCCTGCCTCCACAAGCCCACCATCGGCTGCAAGTGTTCGGACTGTACTTGGAAGGCGAAAGTCCGGATCGCTGACTTGCTCAGTTACAGCTA
>JBBSGN010000602.1:0-2754 GCA_038254085.1 Chloroflexia bacterium
CGAGACGGCCCATACTTGCTCCTGAGAGGGTTGAGCGCCCTGTGGCAAACGGTAGCTACTCTCACCCACTTGGCTCTCCACCCTTTCCCTCATCATGCCTTCCTTTCGGTGGAGGGCCAATGATGTGGGTAATCACCAGATAGAAATGTAGAAGCGGCTGTTTGCCTTGTTACTCTTTAGGCGGGCAACGGCACCGTCCTGAGGGCGCTGTGGTCGGCCTGCACTGCACGGTTGCGGCCCTGGCGCTTGGCCCGGTAGAGCGCCCGGTCTGCTGCCTTCACCAGCCCTTCGTCCGAGTCCGCATCGTCCGGGAAACCCGCCACACCCAGGCTCACCGTTACCGAAATCCGCATCGTTTGCTTGTCGTGGCGGGCAAAGATGAAGGGAGCAGCCGCCACCGCGCTACGCAGTAGTTGGGCTACAAGGAACGCCTGGTCGGCCAATGTCTCAGGCAAGAAGATGGCGAACTCTTCGCCGCCATAGCGCGCTGCGTGATCGGTCAGGCGGATATGTTGACGGATGAGGTCGCCCAGCCAGCGCAGCACCTCGTCGCCCGCCTGGTGGCCGTAGCTGTCGTTGATGGCTTTGAAGTGGTCTACGTCTACTAAGATAATGCTCATTGCCCGCCCGTAGCGCAGGCATCGATTCACTTCGTCCGCCAGCAGGCGGTCCATTTCGCGGCGGTTGGCAAGGCCGGTAAGTTCGTCGCGGATCGCCATCTCCTTTAGCGCCTGGAGCATCTGCTCGCGCTCAACCACCCGCCCAAGCTGGGTGCCGACCTGGGCCATTACCGCCAGTAGCGCCTCGTCCGGCTCGACAACCTCCGTCGAGAAAAACTCTAATACTCCCGCCACACTCTTCCCTGCAAGGATAGGGAAAGCGAAACCGGCCCCTATACCCACAGTTTGGGCGATTCCCGTGCGCGGTAGGTGCTGGTAGGCAGCGAAGTCTGTAATCCATGCAGGTTTCCCAGACGCGAATACGCGACCGGGCAGTCCAACTCCAGACTTGAAACGTGTGGCTTCCGTCACCTGCCGGAAGGGTGAGAACCGCTTAGGAGCGTCGAGGTGCCACAGCGCCGAGGGGGTCAGTTCGCCTGGGCTGTCTGTGGCGGGAAAGTAAACGTGCCCGACAGGCCATTTTGTCAAGGCACAGACTTTATCGAGACATGTTTGTATCGCGTCTTCGACGGTTGAAGCCTCGTTGGCGGCGGTTGCTACCGTTTGCAGGATGTCCAGGAACTCCGACTCCTTCTTCAGTTTTTGCTCTGCATCCCTGCGCCTGACATCCTCGTACGTAATGACGTAGTAAATTAAAGCCAGAATAAACACGCCCAGAAGAGCTAGGCCCGCAAAGGTGATAAGCGCATTTCTCGCGCGCGCCTCAGATTCCTCGGCGCGGCCCGCCAGCAAGCTGTTCTCCTCGCTTTCCATATTAGCGATTATGGCACGAACGGCGCTCATGTTCTGCATACCCACATCGGTCAAAACCGCCTGTCGGGCCGCTTCTAGGCCACCGCGCTGCCTTAAGCCAATCGTCTCATCCATCTCTTCAAGCGTGGCATTAACCACGAAATCGAGGGAAGTAATTCGCCCTTGCTGTGTAACATTGTCGGCGGTCAACGCCTTCAGGCGCGTAATGTGCCCATCAACGGCGGCTACTGCGCCTCGGTACGGCGCGAGGTCCTCTTCTTCTCCGGTAATCAGGTAGCCTCGCTGGGCGGCCTCAGCAGCCGTCACTGTAGAAAGTGTGGCCTCAAGCTCGGTAAGCACCTGTTGGGTGTGCGTCACCCAACGACCTGTGTCTATGAGTCCCACAGTATTGCGGTAGGCTACCACCCCAACGGCGACCAGCACTATAAGCGCCAACCCGAAGCCTGTTATAACCCTCTTCTCTACAGGCAGTTGTATCTGGCTGATCAAGTGTCTTTTCTCCGTGACGACCGACGAAAGTGCCTAACAGGTGCAAACCTGCTTCTATACACTTCTATACCATTATATAGGGCTAATCCCGTAACTCCGATAGTACCTTATGGGCACAGTTGTATAGGCCAATACTCCTGTGCGACCGGACCGGAGACCTGAGGCGCGAAACGTGAAACGTAAGGGCTTGTTCTCACGTTTCACGCCTCATACGTCAAGGATTAGATTAACTACCCATAAAATAACCCTATAATCCCTTGACATAGGCAAGCGTGGGCGGTATCCTTAATACAAGAGGAACGAGTATACGCCGGTGGATAAAGCAACCGACGGCAACCCTCTACCGTATTACTTATGCGTGGTTCTTCTCCGCAACTTTGCCCCAAAACTTGCGGGACGGAGCGAGGGCACGCAACCGCAACCTGGCATGTAGCCCTCGACAACCGGCATCCAACAGACCGCGCGTAAACTGAATAGGCAAGGGATTGCCCGTCTTTAGAAAGCCGACGCTGGAGAGAAAGAGATGACAGACCGATTTGACAAGTTCACAGAGCGAGCGCGCAAAGTGCTTCAACTGGCCCAGGAAGAAGCGCAGCGCTTCAACCATAACTACATAGGCACCGAGCATATCCTGCTTGGGCTGGTGAGAGAAGGAGACGGGGTAGCAGCCCGCGTACTGGGCAACCTGGGCATAGAGCTAACCAAAGTACGCTCGGCTGTAGAGTTTATAATAGGGAGAGGGGACCGCATGGTAATGGGAGAGATAGGTCTAACGCCCAGAGCCAAGCGAGTGATAGAACTGGCAGTGGACGAAGCCCGCCGCCTCAACCAC
>JBBSGN010000603.1:0-2754 GCA_038254085.1 Chloroflexia bacterium
ACATGCGAGCGATCTGCCGCTTGCGGAACACGATATAGAGGCCAGCCACCCCACATGCCAACGCCCCGATAAACAGCGACACGGGCGCGCCAAAGTGGTCGGCGATCAGACCGGCTTGTAAGTTGCCGAGCGGCGCAACCCCTATAAAGAGGAACGAATAGACCCCGTTCACCCGCCCACGCAGCTCGTCCGGTACACTGGTCTGTATGATCGTGTTGATGGTGGCGCTGATAGAGATCATGGTCCACCCCACGCCCACCAGCATGAAGAACGATAGCAGATAGCTCTGCGATAAGGCAAAAACGCCCAGGAAGATGGGCAACCCAATCGCCCCGATAGCTATAATCCGCCCGCGCTTGATTGACGAGCGCCCGCTCTGGAACGTGAGGCTCAAGGCGCCAATAAGAGACCCCAGACCCGACAAGGCCATTAGAGTGCCGTAACCCTGCTCGCCTACGTGTAGTACGTTATCGGCGAATATCGGCATAAGCACTGAATAAGGGAAGGCGAAGATGCTGACAATAGCTATCAGGGTCATAAGAGTGGCTATTGTTTCGTGATGCCGCACGTAGCGCACGCCCTCCATAATCCGCTGGAACGCGCTGGCCTCGTGAAGTTGCCGTGTGAAGGTCGGCACCTTCATCAGGAAAAGCCCTATGAGCACCGCGATGTAGCTGACGCCATTCAGGAAGAAGGCCATCGCAGGCCCCTGCCATGCCAGAATAATCGCGCCTATCGCAGGGCCGGCCACGCGAGCGCCGTTGAATATCGAGGAGTTAAGCGCGACCGCGTTCATCAGGTCCTCTTTGCCGTTTATCATTTCGACGGTGAATGCCTGGCGGGTGGGGGCGTCAAACGAGAACACAGCGCCCAATATCAGCGAGATCGCCAGCACGTGCCATACCTGCACGGTATTCGTCCATGTAAGTGCAGCCAGCACGAAGGCCATCAGCATGGAGATTGATTGTGTGCATATGATCAACTTGCGCTTGGAGACGTTGTCGGCGACTACACCGCCCCATAGCGACAACAGCAGCACGGGCAGCGAGTTGGCAAAGCCCACCATGCCGAGCCAGAAGGCAGAATGCGTAAGTTCAAGCACGAGCCAGGCCCTGGCAATGGCCTGCATCCAGGTGCCCACGAGCGAGATAAGCTGGCCCGTCCAAAAGAGACGGAAATTGCGGTGGCCCAGGGCGCGCAACGACGACGGCAACGGCACTCGCCAGATAAAAACGGGTATCCAGGGCTGAGGCACCGTGCCGGGTTCGGCAGCAGCCTCCCCCGGAGGGGGCAGTGTCACGATGCCTTCAACGGGGCGGCCCTGCGGCGAAGAGGCGGCGAACGCAGGCGCGTCGGGTGCGGCCAACTTGGCGCTATCCTTCATTGCGGGCGCCCCTTTTGGCTTGCCGAATTGGGCCATCCTCCGAGTCCTCTGTCGCCACAGTGTTTGGCGTTTCTTGCTTTAGGCGCATATAGCGGGCTATCCGGGATTCCAACTCCATCTTAAGCTCCACTATTTGCGCCAGCTTGCGGTCCACCAATTCCAACTGTGAACGAGTCAACGTGAGAGCCTGTTCGAGCTTGTCGAGCCTTACGGAAGCGTCTTCAGTGGCCCGGTATTCGGAGCGCAGTTGCTCGCGGACCTCTTCGCCCTCGACGATCTCCCTTATCTCAGCAAGAGAGAAGCCAAGTAGCTTCTTCATGCGGGCTACTTGCCCTAGCCGGGTCACGTCGCGGGGCGAAAAGAGACGAAAATCGCCGTGCGTGCGAGTCGGTGGCGGCAGGAGTCCCAACTCTTCATAGTAGCGAATGGTGCGCTGGGTCAGGCCCGTGCGAGCGGAAACCTCTCCAATCAATAGGTAGGGTCCGTCGTTGGTCGTTGGTTCAGCTATCTTTTCGGAAGAAACGGTTTGCATATTAGAATTATATCTAACCTTCACGTTCACGTCAAGGTTAAGTCATTGGGCGTATGACTAACTTTTCCACCAAGACCTTGACACGGAATTATCGCAGTGGTATCATAGCAATGTCGGTAACGATAGCCGACCAAAACCGAATCGTCGTGAGTAAGTAAGGAGGTTAATTATGACCCACACGAAAACTCACGTGCTGGAGGTGCGGTTTCAAGTGGATCGTTAGGGCCTCCGGGCAGGTTTTCGAACCAGCTTGGAGGAACAAACCGCACGAAAAGGCACCCGGCGAACCGGGTGCCTTTTTCTTTGGGAGAAACGTGAAACGTGATGCGTTAATTAGCTTCTCACGCATCACGTTTCACGTTTCAGATCACGAATTTGCCGTTCTCGTAAAGTGTCTCGTCGTCAACAGTAATGCGGCCTTCGCGCATATCCGTTACCATATCCCAGTGGATTGCAGATTTGTTGGTGCCACCGGCGTTCGGGTAGGCGTTGCCGAGGGCGCAATGGATTGTGCCTGCTATCTTCTCGTCAAAGAGGATGTTGCGGGTGATGCGAGTCACACCGGGGTTGGTGCCGATGGCGAACTCGCCTAGTTTGCTTGCCCCTTCGTCTACTGCGAGCATGGCCCGCAGGTAGTCCTCATTCTGCTCCGCGCTGAAGTGGGTGACTTTGCCCTTCTCGAAAGTTAGCTTTACCCCCTGCACCGAGCGGCCGTTGTGAGAGGCCGGGTATGAAAAGGCGATATGTCCCTCCACCGAGTCTTCGACGGGCGAGGTAAACACTTCCCCGCTGGGGAAGTTGCGCTTGCCGTCGGAGTTGACGAAGTTGCGCCCCTGGA
>JBBSGN010000604.1:0-2752 GCA_038254085.1 Chloroflexia bacterium
CAAGCGCAGTCACGCCAAGCGCAGTCACGCCAAGCGTCGCCTCGCTAAACGCTTACAACCGTCGTTGTAGTACTAGGGCGTATCTGCAAACTCATCTTTGGAAAGACGAATGATACTACCGACTATGAGCGTCATGCTCAAATACGGGCAAGATTCTGTCCATTTAGTATCACTCTAGCCCTCATTTTCGAGTTTGCAGATACGCCCTAGCTGCAGGAAGGTGGGGTCGAGAAAAAATAGCCATGAGGCGGTCTGGTACAGCACTGCGATGAAGTTCGCCACAAGCATCGGGCGCGCGGGCGCAACAGTGAGCTCGTAATGTATGCGACTATACTCTCCGTCGTTTATAGATAGGGTCGGCCGCGCTTTTTGTAGCGCTCTACCTGCTACGCTGTTGAGGAATGGAATCACGGCGAGCATGTAGATAGTCACACCGGCAAAAACTACGTGGAACGGGTAGACCTCGCCGAGCCGGAGCGTCCCGTCGTACCACTTGAGGGTTTCCACAGACAAGAAGAGCGCCAACCCCAGCCCCAGATAGAATACCCAGGCAGGCACCGGCAGCCGTCTTGCCCACGCAGTAAGCCGATCAACCCAAGAGGGCGTGTAGGGCCGGACAAGATCCGCATCCGCAGGCTGCTTGGCGGTTATAGGAATAGCTCTCACCATGCTTACATCTCCGCTTAGTGTAGGCGCATCACGGGTCGGAATATAATGTCGTAACCTTACTATACGAGAAGAGTCCAGCTATGTCTAGACCCTCGTATTCACTCAGCTAAAATGTTACCGAAGGTGCTACAGTTCACTCAAATGAAAATGTTACTGAGGGGGCTGTATGATCGAAGACGAAATGCCAAGAATGACACTGGAGGAGAGACGCAAGTACCTCAAGAGGGTGTGGCCCAGATATATAGGGGCTGACAAGAATGGACGAGGGATATTGCTCAAAGAGATGGAACAAGTGACAGGTATGCACCGCAAGAGTATCACCCGCCTGATGAAATCTGCCCACCAAGGCTCTCTTGAGAGTAAGAAGCGCAGCGCTACCCGACCACCTACCTATGGTAAGGAGGTCCAGGCAGTGGTGGGAGTGGTGTGGGAGAGCCTGGATTACATATGTGCCGAACGCCTCACCCCTCAGATCCTACCTACAGCCCAGCATCTTGCCCGGTTCGGTGAGCTAGAAGAGGGAGTGGGTGTGGTGCTCACTCCTCGTCTGGAGGAGCAACTCTCCCGAGTCAGCCGCTCGACGGTGCAGCGCATGACTACCAAGACATGACTACCAAGATGCGGAGCCTGGGCAGGGTAAACGTGCCTCTACCCAGAGGAGGACCGGAGAGGGCTAACAGGCAAGGCAACTCGGCCACCAGAGGAGTGCCGATGGGACGTATACCGTGGCAAACTCAGGAAGCTGGGCACTTCGAGGTAGACCTGGTGCATCACTGTGGCCGGAGTGCGCACGGGGAGTACGCCCATACACTACAGATGGTGGACGCCGCCACAGGGTGGAGTGAGCGGGTAGCGGTGCTGGGCAGAGGAAGTCGTGCAATGGAAGAAGGGTTTCGTCTGATCAAGGAGAGAGTGCCCTTCCAGATCAAAGAGTTACACCCTGACAATGGACCTGAGTTCTTCAACGACCACGACCACATGGTGCGCTTGTGGGGAGAAGAACTGACAGGACTGAAATTGAGCAGGTCGAGACCATACCACAAGAACGACAACAGAAGGGTGGAGCAGAAGAACGACACACTCGTGAGGGCATACCTGGGCAACGGGCGATTGGACCAGGCCTCTCAAGTGGCCTCTCTCAACGAACTGTATGATCTGATGTGGGTCTACTACAATCTGTTCCAGCCGGTGCTGCACCTCGCGGAGAAGCAGTACATACAGGAGGAGGGCGCTGGCGACGCTGGCGGTGGAGGCAAGATGAGGCGGAAATGGGACGTGGCAAGGACGCCATACGAGCGATTGAAGCAGAGCGGGGGCTGGGAGTTGTGCGAGGAGCAGAGGCACAAGCTAGACGAGCTGTACGAACGTACCAATCCAAGAGCACTACGCGACGAGATCTATCGACTACTGGCTCAGGTGTGGAAGTGGCAGGAACAGGCTGAACGATCAGGACAAAACCGGCAAGTGGCAGTGGCAGTGGCAGTGGCAGTGGCAGTGGCACAACAGAGCGAGAAAGTAGCATGAGAAAGGAGGAAGGTCCAACACACTCTCGGTAACATTTTCATTTGAGTGAACTGTGCTTTCTAGCCTCCTTTCGGTAACATTTTCATTTGGGTTGACACGCCCTTCTTACGCTATATCATAAGTTGAAACGAACTAAGCTATCGCTAGGACCGTTTTCACCCATTCAGGCTATTGTAATCGTTGGGGTTTTGGTCTAGACTGTGTAATCAGTGAAATGTGGGTTGCGGGCCAGCAGTCCGCAGGATGGAGACCTGGCAAGCGGAGGACATATGTCTAAGCGGTCAACGATTGTGCTAGGATCGCTCCTATTGAGAGTCGCTTTGCTTTTGGTTGGTTGTAGCCGAATCCCGCGCCAAGAAGCGAATACCTCTAAGAGCTTTGGCGTATCGCAGATCAGCCTCACGCCTATTGTCCCTGCGACTATGTATCTTGGTACTACGCCTACAACCAGCCAGTTTGATTACGTATTGGCAACCAAGGTAACATATGAGGCCCAAGCCACGATGACGCGTATAGCTCATCTCACAGCTATCGCCTTGACTCCCACCATACCTCGCCC
>JBBSGN010000605.1:0-2746 GCA_038254085.1 Chloroflexia bacterium
ACTTGAGGAGCTTATCTTCTGGACCGAGCGCCTCGCCCAGGATGTCCAGTTAGCCGAGCGAGAAGTCGAGACCCTCTGCCCCTGGGCCAACATGCTCGAAACTCCCCCTCCGCTCCTGAGTAGCGAAGACCAGCCCGAGATAGCCGCCCACTGGCGCAGGCTGAAAGCGCAACCTGAGTTAGACATATCTCTAGCGGGCAACCTCCTTTGGTGCGCCAGCCGCATCTCCGAGATACGTCGCTTGCAGGGACGTATCCGCGAGGCCGCCTTGGGCGATGATGAGGCTGCCACGGCCATCCGTTGGCTGGAGAGGCTGCGCCAGGCCGTATCCGCCTCCTGGTCGGCCAGCGAGAGCCTGCTCGGCACGTTGCGCGGGCTGGCCGTCAAATCGGGCGGCATGGTGCGCGACATGAGCTTCGGCTTCCTCTACGACGAGGTCCAGAAGCTCTTCACCATCGGCTACAACGTCACCGACCTGCGCCGCGATAACTCGTATTACGACCTGCTCGCCTCCGAGGCCCGCCTTGCCAGCTATGTTGCTATCGCACGCGGCGAGGTGCCCCAGGAGCATTGGTTCAGGCTGGCCCGCCCCCTGACCGGCCAGGGAGACGGCCTGACCCTTCTCTCCTGGACCGGCACGATGTTCGAGTACCTGATGCCCAACCTGGTCATGGAACTATACGAGGGCAGCCTGCTCGACCAGACCAACAAGGGCGCGGTTCGCCACCAAGAGGGCTACGGGTCGCGGCGCGACGTGCCCTGGGGCATCTCGGAGTGCGCCTTCAACGCGCTCGATGTGGCCCAGAACTACCAATATAGGGCCTTCGGTGTGCCCGGCCTCGGTCTGAAGCGCGGCCTCTCCGAAGACCTGGTGGTCGCGCCTTACGCTACCCTGCTCGCCTTGCCTGTGGACCCCGGGTCGGCCCTCCAAAATATGCGCCGCCTCGCATCGCTTGGCATGGAGGGGCGCTACGGCTTCTACGACGCGATAGACTTCACGCCCTCGCGCGTGCCGCCGGGCGACAAGGGGGTCGTTGTCGCCACCTACATGGTCCACCACATCGGCATGGGCCTGCTCGCCATCAATAACTACCTCAACGCCAACCCGATGGTGCGCCGCTTCACCTCTGAGCCTGAGATGCGCGCCATAGAACTACTTCTGCAAGAGCGCATACCCTTGCAGGCCCCGCGCACGCAGCCTCACCCGATGGAGATCGAGCGCCAGCGTGTGCCCGCCGCCGAGACCCCCTTCCTTTCGCGCCACTACGACACGCCCAACACCGACGTGCCCCGCGCCCATCTCCTCTCTAATGGGCGCTATTCGGTCATGGTAACCAACTCCGGGTCGGGCTACAGCCGTTGGGGCGCGGACCCACGTAGCGCACTGGCCGTCACTCGTTGGCGCGACGACCTGGTACGGGACGTATGGGGCACCTTCGTATATCTGCGCGACGTGCGGACCGGCGCTACCTGGTCGGCGACAGCGGCACCCTATGGGCGCGTGCCCACCGGCTACGACGTGTATTTTACCCTCGACAAGGCCGAGTTCCGCAGGCGGGACGGCGACCTCGAAACCCTGGTCGAGATAGTAGTAAGCCCCGAAGACGACACCGAGGTGAGGCGGATCACCCTCACTAACCGGGGAGCGCGCCGCGACATCGAGCTTACCAGCTACGCCGAAATCGCCCTGGCGACCCAGGCCGCCGACGCGGACCACCCAGCCTTCAGCAAGCTTTTCGTCGAGACCGAGTACATGCCTGAGCATGGCGCGCTGCTCGCCCGCCGCCGCCCACGCTCGCCCGACGAGGTCACACCCTGGACAGTACACGTAATGTCCATCGAGCGAGAGCCAGGGCCTACCACCGGCCTCTTAGGCTCTCCCGTGCCCGAAGAGTACGAGACCAACCGCGCGGCCTTCCTGGGGCGGGGTGGGACCGTCGCTTCTCCAGCCGCCCTAAGAGGCAACCGCCTCGGCGGCAATACCGGCGCGGTGCTTGACCCAGTCTTCAGCCTGCGCCAGCTCGTGCGCGTTGGCCGCGACGCGAAAGTAAGGGTGTCCGTTATAACAGCAGTCACCGAGTCGAAGGCGGACGCGCTGTCGCTCGCCGCCAAGTACCGCGACCCCACCTGGGCCGAGCGCGTGGTCACGTTGGCCCACACCCATGCTCACCTGGAATTGCGACAACTCGGCCTGTCGGCTGAGGAGGTCATGCAGTACCAGCGCCTCTTCTCGCGCATGATCTATCCAAGTCGCGGCACCCGCCCCTCGCCCGAAACGCTGGCGCGCAACGTCAAAGGCCAGCCTGGGCTGTGGGCCTACGGCATCACCGGCGACCTTCCTATCCTGCTGGTCAGGATCGCCGACCCACGCGAAGCGCGCATCGTGCGCCAGGCTCTGCGCGCCCACGAATACTGGCAGAGCAAAGGCTTCGTCGCCGACCTGGTGGTCCTGAACGAGTACCCCGGCGGCTATATTCAGCCGGTGCAGGAAGAGTTGGAGAACATGGTAACCTCCAGCCACGCCCGCGACATGCTCAACAAACCGGGGGGCGTCTACATCAAGCGTGCCGACATCATGCCCGAAGCCGACCGCATTCTTCTCAACAGCGTAGCCCGCACGGTACTGGTCGGCAGCCGTGGCAGCCTCCACACCCAACTTGATAGAGAAGTGCCCTCACCGCCACTCCCTCCGACCCAGACCTCCCGCCAGCCCTCGCCTACGGACCACCGACTACCGACTACCGAC
>JBBSGN010000606.1:0-2745 GCA_038254085.1 Chloroflexia bacterium
CCCGGCGGTGGCTTTTTGCAGGCATGAGGGCTTCAATTTTTGCGGGTACACGGACTATTCCTTCTCTAATGGCGACGTGGTGCTGCTGTTCGTCAGCCCGGTAGTAATCTGAGATAGAATATAGAAAACAAACGACAACACCCGTCGGGGTGGGTGTTGTCGTTTGTTTTTTTTGGAGGACAAGTCGCTTGGCGGGCTACTTGATACGCTTGATAATATGGTAGCCGAAGGGGCTAGTTTGGGGGTCGTAGTCGGCGATGCCGATCTCGCCAACTTTGAGGGCGAAGCCGACGTTGCCGAAGGCCGGAACCATGCCCTCACGCTGATATTCATTTGCGCCGGAAGGGGCCACGCCGGTGTTAGCCATGCTGTAGATGCCCGGAGGCGAGTCGTCGGTGTTTGCCACCACCAGCGCATCAAAGTCGGCGCCGCCTTTGGCCTTAGCCAGTAGATCGTAAGCAAGCGCTTTGGCCTGGTCCTGAGTGCGGGTCTGGGCTTTGGGAGGCGGCTTGCCCTGAAAGCCTACGGCGTCCTTGAAGCCGATCAGTATGTGCTGGACGGTGATGTGGTCGGGGGGCTGGCCGGACGACTGGCTGGTGTTCTGGTCGGACGGTTGGGCCACGGTCGGGCCGGGGGCCGCGTTGTTGGCCTGTTGGGCGGGCGGCGGGGTGGCGGGTTGGTTCTGCACCGAATTACCTCCATCGCAGGCCGCGAATATCGTGGCGAGCATGAGCAGGGCAATGCCCAGTCCTATCTTCTTCAAAATTTCCTCCTGAGAATATGGTGTTGAGCCACGCGAAAGTAACGGGATCGTAACAGGGTATAGTGTACCATCATGGGAAGGGCAGTGTCGAGTCGGGTATGGACGACCGGTCATCCATCGTCCTTCAGCATGGCATAACACTTGCTCCATAGTTCACCGTTTAGCAAGGTATACGCGCTAGTTGAGCGAAAGCAGGAGGACAACTATGAATAAGGATAAGGGCGATATGCAGATGGAAGATTACGGCAGTCCGGCTACCGACAAGGACGAGACCGCTACGGGCACATCCGGCACATCTGGTAGATCGGGGCGCTCCGCTGGGAGTAGCTCGGACTACGACAAGACCGAGGACAAAGGAAAGTACAGCGGCGGCACCACCGGCACGAAACCGGGGAGCAGTGAGGGCGAAGAGTTCGGCGAGTACGACAAGACCGGCAAGGGCACGGACCTCACTGTTGAGATGGCGAACACAGACGTTCGCAGCGGCATGGTAAAAGGCGGCGAAGAGGGCGCGGACGACGTAGGCGGCCCCGGCCAGTACGGTGGCGAGGCCGGCAGTGTTACCGACAAAGGGACGGACGGCGAGGTTTTCTAGCGCCTAAGCCAGCGTGATAGTAAACACAAGCTGCCCCGCCTAGGCAGCTTGTGTTTACTATCAAAAGATATTAGTCGGGTTGCCTTTGTGCGAACAGGCGGTAGTCTATATCGGGGAAGAGGTTGTCGCGCTCGGCGTACTGGCGTGCCAACGCAGCGGTGTTGCCAGCGCCCGCTTCAAGGGCGAAGGCTAACTGGTTGAAGCGGTTGGTGTGCTCGGCGAAGCGGTCGCCTGCGTATTGCCGGGCCTGGCCTGTAGTATACAGGAACTCCCAGTCGCTGGCTTCGAGCAGCACAAGCTCGCGGGCCGCCTGGTTGAGAGCCATTTCTATGTCACCGGAGGCGTCGGGGTAGCGGGCCACCAGACCCTCCATGCGCCGCTCGGCCTCACGCACGGCCTCCCACATCCAGCTTGTCTCAGGATTGGTCCAGGTGACGTGCGTGCCTGCGTGGCCCCAGGAGCTTTCGGGCAAATCTATAACCTCGTTGGGCGGGTTTTGCTCAAGCCATTCTGAGGCGGTGCAAAGCTGTATGCCGTCCATGCGCGAGAGACGGGTCAGCACCTCCTTGAGCCACTGCACCCCCTCGAACCACCAGTGCCCGAATAGCTCGGTATCATAAGCGGTGGCGATGAAGCCGGGTTGGCCGCCGTGCGCGTTGCTGAAGTCGCGCAGTTGGCTCTCGATGAGAGCTACGAAGTGGTCCGCGTGCCCCTGAACGCGCTGACCGGCGTGGTAGGGGTCGTAGGGCTGCTTGTACTGGAGGTCGGCCTTGTTGTCGGTGACGCGCCAGTACTGGAAGCCGTGGGTCGCGTCCTTGCGGTGGAACTCGCGGTAGTCGGGGTCGCCGGGGTAGCCGAAAGCCGCTGCCCACACCTGCTCACCAACCGGGCGATTGCGACCCATGACCGACACATCCGAGTCGCGCACCAGATAGGCGTCGAAGGCGCCCCTATTGGACCCGACGGCGTGTGGGTGCTGGGCGGGAATCACCCGCTTCTCGGTGACGAAGCCGGCACTCTCGTAGCCCATCTCCTCAATGAAGCGGGCTGCCTGGTCGTATAGGGCAGGGACCGTTTCTACAGTGCGGGATACCGGGCGGGTCACTTCGCGGGTCTCGCGCTCGGTATGGCCCAGGATGGCGCTTCCCTCGACCGCGCTGCTCTCGCTGAAAAAGAGGCGCAGGCTGTCCACTTCCAACCAATATTCGAGGCCGGGTCGCTCATAGCGGCTGCCGTCCGAGGCGGTGGCATAGTAGCCTGGGCGGTAGGCGCATTCGGGAAGCCAGATGGCGCGGGGCGCTTTGCCAAAGTGCCGCTCGGTCGTGCGCTTGCCTATCGCCAGTTGGGCGTAGATAGTCGAGTCGCGGGACATGAGGGGCAGGTAGGG
>JBBSGN010000607.1:0-2737 GCA_038254085.1 Chloroflexia bacterium
AGCCCGCGAGGTGCTAGAGGAGTTGAAGAGGCGCGGCGTGTTGACGGGCGTGGTCAGCTACAATCATGTGGGCAACATCAGGCGCATTCTGGAGGCGTTTGGCCTGCTCGACCTTGTGGATTATATCGCCGCCGAATGGCATACCAACAAGGACGCGATGCTCTCTAACATGCTTGCCGAGGCACGTAAGGCGGGGCACGACCTGAGTCCCGCCGACGTGATCCTGGTGGACGACGATCCCTGGGATATTTACAGGGGTCAGTGCGAGCAGATGGGCGCGGGCTTCTCCTGCTTCGGCACGGACATAAGCGACCTCCAAGAGGTGCTACGGCTGGTCGAGACTTCGCCGGTGGCCCAGGCATGAAACCTATCACGCTCCCTCATGGCCTATTGCGCGCCGCAAGAGCGGTAATTGCGGTAGGTGCGTGCGCGCTGGTGATGGCCGGGTGTGAAGGCACTTCCACGCCTGGGCAGCCTTCCCGGGTGGTGGGGCTGCCTGCAAGCCCCACCTCTATAACCTCTCCCTCCGCCACAGCCTGGGTGCCACCGACAGCCCTGATCGGTACGCCGATACCGGGCGCAGAAGCCACCCTCGCGGCTGCGCCTCCCCTCAAGACCGAGACGCTGGTCATCACCAACAGCCGGGGCAGCCAGGGCCATCTGGTAAACGTCACGGTGGAGATAGCCGACACCGAGCCGTCGCGCGAGCTTGGGTTGATGTTCCGGCCAAGTATACCGCCCGACGCTGGGATGCTCTTCGATTTTGGAGGGGACGCCAACAGCGGCTTCTGGATGCAAAACACCATCCTCCCCCTTAGCATAGCCTTCATCAAGGCCGACGGCACGATCCTCGACGTGAAGGACATGCAACCCCTGGACACCACCACCATAAGCGCCCCCGGCCCTTATCGCTACGCACTGGAGACCAACCAGGGCTTCTTCAAGGTCCACCACATTGCGCCCGGCGACCGCGTCGCCTTTCCGGGGCGGACAAGCGCGATCATACCTGGGATGCCTGCCTGCTATAAATAGCAATTTGCTTGTGTAAAGCGTTGCGTTTGCCTCGCCAGCAGACCGCTCTGCCCAGGCTGCGGCACCCAACATCTACTTTGGCTGCTTGTTCCAACCGGCTGTGCGCGAGCGCACTTCGCCGGTTTAGCGGTGAATGCCAAAAAGGCCAGCGAGACGTGGGAAGCCTCTTCTTTCTTGTGTCATTCCCTCGCGCGTCTGGCCTGTCGCTAAAGAAGGCTCTTCTAACAAAACAAGCACAGGAACCATCTGCAACGGTTTCTGTGCTTGTTTATCTCTCTATTGTACTCTTTCCCAAAGGAAGGTGGACTGGGTAGGCTTTAGCTGCGTGATAGAAGGCGCAACAGCAGGCGGGTGAAGAGAGCGGTGGCCGAGCCGTAAACAAAGTGGGCGCCCAGCGCCTCTAGGTGTTGGCTGACAGGAACCTTGCGCGGGTTGGGGGCTATTCCGAGCGCCCGCAGACCTATCTCATCCAGGAAGAGCCAGATAGCGGTGCCATATAGGAGGCCCGCAAGCAGCCCCCATTCGGGCTTACGAGCGGCAACAGCCCCATACGCGCCACCCCAAAAGGCGCCAAAAGCGTAATGCACCGCCACGCCTGCCTCGGCCTTGTTTTGTTGTGGCACCTGGTGGCCGGTCAGCGCCTTCGATACTTTATCGGCGATGATCTGCGTGGAAGGCTCGTCCTTGACTTGGTTGCGGTCGCCCCCCTTCGGCTTCTGCTCAGGCCGCGCCCCAGGCGCGTTATGTACCAGCCCCCAGTAGAGGTCCATCCCGGCTGAAGCCACCCCGCCCGCGACCAGTCCACAGACGATCCCCTTGATCGGATTCTGTTTCGTGTTCTCGCTCATCTTGCCCCTCCAACGATTTGATTGCCACAATTATAACAATAGAATCGGGCCGTATGTTATTAGACGATGCACGATAACCGACGGGTAGCTATCAGTTTAGAAGCTGTCCTGAAGATACCAGGCAATAGAGAAACGAACTCACTCTCCATTGTCATAACCCCCTATCCTTTGTCATTCCGAGCGAAGCGAAGGATCAGTTGGGGATAGTAGGATGTTGGGGATGGAGGGGAAATGCTAGTCGGCTGACTGTTGAGGGTAGTGATTCCTCGCTTCGCTCGGAATGACAAGGGGTAGTTGGTCGGCGTACCACGAACATTGGCGTGCCACCAACATTACCCACTTTGCATAGACCCTGGGTAAGTATTTCTTGTTCTTGACAAGAAACCTATTCTCGTCTATAATAGAGGTATACCCATCCCAAGGGGGATGGGTTTAGGAGGCAACACAATGAGATCACAAAGCAGCAAGCAGGACGCCCTTAACAGGTTGGCATATATAGAGGGCCACCTGAAGGGCATACGCAAGATGGTCGAAGAGGACCAGTATTGCGTGGACATCTTGAAGCAGACCTACGCGGTGCAACGGGCCATTGACAAGTTCGAGGGCACGCTGCTGCGTGGGCATCTCAACTCGTGCGTGCCGGAAGGCATACGCGAGGGGCGAGAGCAGGACATTATCAGCGAACTGACCGAGTTATTCGACCTGTCACGGCGCTAAAGGACAAGAGGGACGATATCCCATGGCAACCGAACAAATAAACAAAGAGACAACTGAACAAAAGCCCCAATCGCCGCAAACCGCCGGTGCCGAGGTAACCCTGCCTATAGAGGGCATGACGTGCGCTTCGTGCGTGCGGC
>JBBSGN010000608.1:0-2734 GCA_038254085.1 Chloroflexia bacterium
CATGTCTTAGCGCCCTTGCAAGGCTAACTGCACCTCTTGGGCCTTGTCGCGCGCCTGGCTGGCTTTGCCCGGCTGGTTCAGGGCGTCGTAAAGCTGCCCCAATGTGGTGTACGCGCTGGCGTAGAAGCTGGCGTTTGTCCTCGCGAAGTCGTCCATCGGCACTTTGTCGTGCGTGACGCCTTGCAGGTCGTATTGTGGCACCGGGGGCACTTCCGGGCTGCTGGGCGGTTCGCGCCACAGCTTCGTCACCAGTCCCATCGGCTCGCGCGCATATTTGGGCGCTATCATGTTGTTCTCGCAGTTCTGCGGCGGTTGCGAGGGGTCGCAGCCGATTACGAATAAGATATATGCCGGGTGCTTATCGTAGTTGCGGTCCACAAACGAGGTCAGCAGGTCGAAGTAGGAGCTCGATAGCAGCCGGTTGTCATACGGTTCGCCGTTTACCCATTTACGCTGCTCGGTACTGAAACGGTCCGCTATGTCCCGCGACTTTTCTATAAGCCAGGGGTACTTTTTAGCCAGCTGTTGAAGATACCAGGGGTAGTGGAGGGAGGTCCTGTCAACTATGGCGAGGTCCGGGCGGACATGAAGCACGTCCTGCAAGTAATAGGTGGGCGAGTAGAAGTCCCAATAATCGGTCAGTAATATGCTGTTCTGGGGCAGGCTATTAAACACATTCATGTCGAACTGCTCGGCCAGGTGGTCGTTGCTGTGGTTCTGTTGGGGGTACTGTAGAACGGCAGAGCCGAGCGCCAACACGCCAAGCAGCGCGGCCCCATACATGCTTGCCTGCGACAGTTGTTTGTTTGTGACCGCGCCTCGTTCCCTTCGCTCCACTCCCAGTAACCTCAACAGCGATGCTGGTGCGCTCCCTAACCAGATAACCAGCATCATGTAGAAAGGCACTATGTACGGCTCGATTTCCGAGATGCCATAGGCGAGCGCGAAGAAGATTGTTATCACGGCGGTTAACAGCGTAGCCGCGAAGATGGCAGGTTTGACGCGGGCCAGGAGCGCGCCCGCGACGAACGCCAGCGCCAGGACTACCCATGTCAACAGGCCCCATTGCTCGGTGATATAGCCCCGGATTAGCTCGGCGTTCTTGTCCGCGTTCTGGAAAAGATAGGCGCGATATTGCCAGCCACCCACGTGCCGCCAGAAATCGCCCCATGTGTCGGGCGTTCCCCAGTCCATCAAGGGGCCTTGCGAGGCGCGAATTGGAAGGTATAGATAGAGTAGCAGAGGTAGAAGCAGTGCGGGTAACAACACCGGCCAGCGTCGCATGATTGCCGCCACCCTGGCCCCTACATCTCGCCCTACGAGGAGCAGCACAGCAATGCTGGGGACCAACAACATCGTCATCAGGTGGTTGGTAAGAGAAATGCCCACGCCGAGCGCAAGGGCTACCAGCCACCGGCCAGCGGCGCGTCTGTCGCCACGCTCGTAGGCCCATCTCCATTCTAAAGCCATCAACAGGAGCAACGACACGAAGAAGAAGTGGAGAGTATACATCTTGGCCTGGGCAGTCCTGCTCCAAAAAGTGGAAGACGCACCGAGCAGCGACGCGCTTGCGACCGCTACGCCTAATTGCACCCATTGATAGGCCGAGTTACTTGAAACGACGTTTTCGGTTGCGTACGGAGTGGGGCGGCTTGCCTGTGCCGTGCTCTTCTTGCCTTTCCGGGCGGGCGTCTTGCTGACAACTCTGCCTTTTGCGCTCGACTTTGTGTTAGCCTTTGCGCTTACCCCAATGTAGCGCGAAAGCTCCAGAACAAGGAAATACATGGCGCCGACCGCCATTGCCCCCCAGAAAGCGGACAGCACATTGACCCGCCACGCGACCTCGCCCCACAACAGGTGGGACGCCACGAACCCCATGAGGATGTAGAGCGGATAGCCCGGAGGGTGGGCTATGCCAGGCTCGTGAGCGGCAGTGATCAACTCGCCACTGTCAATGAAATTGACGCCTGGCGAGACGGTGGACAGGTATATGACCAGCCACACAAGGGTAAGCGCCGCGCCCACGATCCATACGAAGCGCGACCAATTGCGCCTCCCATTTTCAGGCGCGAGCATTCCAGCAGACATATAACTATATCTTACCATCACCGCCGGTTGGTCATCAAGTTGGCGAAGAACGACGACCGTTGCCAGTCGTCGTTCGTCTTTCGTTCTTCGTTGGATACTACCTCCCAGATATGTTATAGTTTTTGCGATATGCAGAACGCTCATAATAGTCGGTTGAGTCGGCGCGTGGCCGTCCGCGCGTATTGCTTCGGTTTGGCGCTTGTCTGTATCATTTCGTTGTTGGCCCTTGTGGCTTGCAGTCCAGGGCCGAACGACCCCAATACCGAGTTTCACCGGCCAACGCCGACGGCGCTTGGCACTCTCGGTCCTATTATTAACGATGAGACCCCAGGCCCTCCAGACCTGGTCTCCGGCACCCCGGTTAGCACACGCACACCCAAACCGACCCGCACGCCACTGCCGACACACACGCCGAAGCCGACTAGCACACCGGCAGGCACGCCAGTGCCCACCAACACGCCCACCAAAACTCTCACGCCCTTCGCCACGCCGACGCCTTTCGCCACCCCCACTCTGCTAACTGGTCCTCCGACTGTTACGCCCGCACCCTCCCGCACGCCTACGCAACCGCCCGTCTTCACGCCTACTGGCACTGTTACTGCAACGACAACTGTTACTGCAACGACAACTGTTACTGCAACGACAA
>JBBSGN010000609.1:0-2729 GCA_038254085.1 Chloroflexia bacterium
ACGATCGCTAAGGCCAGCACGGCGCGATAAATCACGCCCCTACAACCACATTTTCTTCTACCCCTAATCTGAACGCTTGCGGCTTCGCAAAAGTTTGACGCCCGCCTGCTTTTACTGTATAATCAACCGTTGGTCACGGCCAACAAGCTTACGAACTATATAGCCTGAGACAGCCGGCGCGTCTTCGGACGCTTAATCCACCAGCCCGCCGAGGTATCTGCTACACTATCACGCCAGGGGAGCGGCACGCCGTCCTGCCATGTGTTGCTTTGCGGAGATTGCAAGTTGCGATTGCTGAGATCCCCGCGCCTCGGTCTTTCATGCGAGGCGCGGGGATTTCGATTCAGGGGAGATAGTAAGCAAGAACGATTATCAAGTTGCGGAAGGAGGTGACAATATGCCGACAACAAGAAAAAGAGAGACAGTTAAAGAGCTTCAACACCTTTTCACCGACAGCCAGGTGCTTATCTTCACCGATTATCGTGGGCTGAAGGTGTCCGACATCACCAATTTGCGCCGCCAACTGCGCGAGAAGGGGGTGGAGTACCACGTAGCCAAGAACACCCTCACCACCCTGGCGGCCAGCCGTAGCGGCCTGGAAGAACTAGGCGCATTGCTGGACGGCCCCACAGCCATCGCGTTCGTGAATGATGACATCCAGGGCGCGGCCAAAGTGCTGAACGATTTCGTCCGCACGTCCAGGATACTGCAAATCCGAGGCGGGTTGATGGGCCACACATTCCTCAACCCCGACCAGGTGAGCGATCTTACCAAGCTGCTCACCCGCGATCAGTATATAGCCCAGGCGCTGGGCACGATGCAATCGCCAATCAGCAACCTGCTGAACGTGCTGAACGGCACAATTCGCGGCTTTATGAACGTCATGCAGGCGCGCATGGACCAGCTTAAGGAGCAAGGCGACACGGGCGCGGTCCCCGAAGCCGAGGCCGCGACAAGCACAACAGCCGAAGCCCCCACACCGGAAGCCGAGACAGCTACCCAGCCGGAGGCCGAAGCGCCCCAGGCCATGGCGAGCGCGAACGCCGAGCCAGGTGGGGAGGTGGAAGCGGTCACGCCACCGGCGGAGACCGCAGAAACGCCCGGCACAACAGAGGCTTCTGCCAAAAATACAGAAGCGGAGAGTGGAGGCGCTGCCTCCGAGTAGTCCGCGAGAGCGGGTAGGACAGCAAGCAAAGGCCGGGGCAAGACTGACGCGCTCCCGGCCACATAACAGATAAACAAAAAGGAGAAAACAAGGAAATGGCGACAACAACATCCCGCGAGGATATCCTCGATGCAATTAAGAACATGACCGTGATCGAGCTTTCGCAACTCGTCAAGGACATAGAAGAGACCTTCGGCGTGAGCGCCGCAGCCCCCATGATGATGGGCGGTGTGATGCCGGGCATGATGCCCGCTGTGGGTGGCGATGGCGCGGGCGCGGCCCCCGTTGAGGAAGAGAAGACCGAGTTTGACGTAGTGCTGACCGACTTCGGCGCGAACAAGATTCAGGTGATCAAGGTCGTGCGCGAACTGACCGGCCTGGGCCTGAAAGAGGCCAAGGACCTGGTCGAGGCAGCACCCAAGCCGGTGAAGGAAGGCGTCAACAAGGAAGAGGCCGAGGCCGCCAAGGCCAAGCTGGAAGCCGAAGGCGCTAAGGCGGAAATCAAGTAAAGTACCGAGTACCGAGTACCGAGTACCGAGTACCGAGTACCGAGTACCGGGTTACTGCCGATAACTCACTCGGTACTCGGTACTTTCCACTGATAATGGATTTTCGCGAGCGGGTATGGGCGTTTGTGCGCTCGGTGCCTGAGGGGAAAGTGGTCACTTATGGGCAGGTGGCAGCCATGATTGGCGCCCCGTTCGCGGCGCGGGCCGTGGGGTCGGTACTGCACCACACGCCGGCCTCGGCCCAGGTGCCGTGCCAGCGCGTGGTGAACCGCCAGGGCCGCCTCGCCCCCATCTACGGCTGGGGCGGCGTCGAGGAGCACAAGCGCGACCTTGAGGCCGAAAACGTCGAAGTAAGCCGCGACTATATCGTAGATTTGGCAATGTACCAGTGGCAACCTTGATAGGAATTATGGGTAGTGATTGAAAGGTAAGAGGCAAGTGATGATAATGCTGCGCATGATACAAGCTACCTGATATACTGTATCTACTTGCAAAATGCAAGCGAATAATTACTTGCCCATAGAGAGAAAGAACATGAGAAAAATATTTCTGTTCATGCATGTGAGCCTAGACGGCTACTTTGAAGGTCCGGGTCACGACATTTCCTGGTTCAACACCGACGACTATCATTTCGAAGCGTTCTCACGCGAACAGAGCAAAGAAGTCGACACACTGCTATTCGGACGCAAGACATATGAACTGATGAGAAGCTTTTGGCCAACGCCGCAAGCTGAAGAAATTCAACCTGAAGTCGCCAAATTCATGAACGAGAAGCTCAAAGTTGTCGTCAGCCACAAGTCCTTTGAGCCTGGTTGGAATAAGGTTACGGTCATTAGCGATAATGTTGCCGGAGAGGTTAAGAAGCTCAAAGAGCAGCCAGGTAAAACCATCGCCATGTTCGGCAGTAACAACTTATGCGTTAGCCTGATGCAGGAAGGCTTGGTTGACGAGTTCCGGATATTGGTGAATCCAGTCGCGCTTGGAGAAGGCACGTCCCTGTTTAAAGGCTTGCCAAAGAAAGCAATTCTTACATTGACGGAGACGCGCAAGTTCGA
>JBBSGN010000610.1:0-2725 GCA_038254085.1 Chloroflexia bacterium
AATCCTTGCACAAGAAGCGCTGCTTGGAGTTGGAGGTCATCCCGTTGCGAATTATGTTTTTGCTGCCGCAATGGCGACAGGCGATCTGAATCGTAACCATGCTCGTGAGTGTACCGTGCCTCTCTACCTTGAACCATTACCAAAGCTTTCTACGCCAGGGCTGCTCCTGCAGCGGCGATTCACCCTCTTCAGGGTTGGTATCATTGGCTTGATCGGGCATCATGCTGCTCTCTTCTTGCAGCCGCTTTCGTGCCGCATCGACAACCCTAGGCGTCAATACGAAGCGCGAGAGCATGGCGAAAAGCAAGATCATTATCAGGCCGCCGACGAACTCGCTAAGAGTGAACTGCCAGCCTAGCAGGATCCACAGTACGAGACCGATCTCAATCACCAGGTTTGTGGATGCGAACATGAAGACCATCGCTGCGGTGAAGTTGGCGCCTCTCTGGAAAAGCGATTTGGCCATCGCGGTGGCTGCATAAGAGCACGACGAGGAAACCATGCCGAAGAAGGTCGCGCGCGCCAGGCTGCCCACGTTATATCCCCCAATAGCGCGTCGCATCTCCTTGCGGGAGACGAATGCCTGGACCGCACCGGAGAGAGCGAAGCCCAAAACCAGCGCCCACAACGTCTCCCAGAACATGAAGAACGCCTCACGTAAGCTCTCGCTGATCAAAACAAGTATGTGTATCACTTTCCGTGCTCCTTTTGCCTCCGCCAAATCTCCCCCAGCTCGGCCTGCAAGACTACGACAGCACTCTCTGGCCGCGCATAGAAGAGAGGTCGAAGCGCTAGCGCTAAGAAAAGCGGGTAGCCTCTATCACCATCTCGAAGACCGTTACCTACCATTTCTCGACCAGAGAAAGAACCCTCCCCAAATAAATACGGCACTGATCAGTGCCGCAGCGGTTGGAGTGAGGTGAAGCTGGGAAAGAAGCTGAGAAAGTGAAGACGGGAAGAGAAGGCTAAGCAACAACATCAGTACCCCGCTCACCATCATTGTTATCCCCATCCACTGTATAGAGCTAAAAGACACTGTTTCTATCTCCTCCTCCCCTTCCTCATATCCTCAGGAACCGCTCCACAGCTGAAGTGAGTTCTTCTATCTTCTCGTCGGCCTCCTGGTCGTTTTCGATGGAGTGGCGAACGCAGTGCTCGACGTGGTCTTTGAGGAGAATGGTGGCGACCTTCTCCGTGGCGGCGATCGTGCTCGAAATCTGGGTGAGGATGTCTATACAGTAGGCCTCCTCGTTCACCATCCGCTGCAACCCCCGCACCTGGCCTTCTATCCTCTTGAGCCGATTCTGTAGCTTCTTCTTATCTTTTGCTTTGATGTAGCCGTGCTGATCTTGACCTTCTCTTGAGCGGAGAGGGTTCTTGGCACTGGACTGCATAGTTTCTAACATCCTCCTGTTATCTAGCTTATCTTCGCCCGACGTAGCCTTAAGGCGTTGGAGAACACCGTAACCGAGGAGAGAGCATGCTCAACCCGGCTCACACAGGAGGCGCAGGTCATCCCGGTAACCGAGATGGGGATAAAACGCTGGCCGTTTCCTTCGCTCACTCCGAAACCTCCGATCTGCTCATCTCGCCTCTGTCATTACTATTTTATACCCCTCTACCCTATATCAATCAGGACCTGCCTCCTGCTGCATCCCTACATCATCCGCTCCAAACAGGTCCACTAGCACAAGGTCAAGACGCAGCACACCAGCTATCAGTGGCGGCGGATCGCCGGGTCCTTGCGGACCTGGTACTGCGCCCAACCTAGGTACTGCTTGACCTGCTTGTAGCTCTCCTCTATTCACCTGCGCAACCCATAAAGTCTCGTCACCTCGACGAGGTCGACCGGGGCTAGCTTTTGACCTACCAGCAGCGAATTGCCGGACGAGTACTATCCGCCGTTTCGGTGCTAAGCTGCGGCGTCTTCGAGCTCATTAGCTCGGCGCTCCCGTCCCGCCGGTGCAGGAGGCACCTGGCTCGGGTGTCTGAGGTCCTTTCCGGAAGGCGCTAACGAACCGCTCGAGGTTGAGGTCATCAGCCGAGTCGAGCCGAATCTGCTTGCCCCAGGCCGAGGCCACTACGGGGACGCCCTCGGGCAAGTCGCGGAAGGGGCTCGCGAGCACGCAATCCTGGCTCTTCACTATCTCCTGGAGCTTATCTTTCTGATCCTGGGGCAGGTCAGGGCTATAGGTGATCCAGACCCCTCCGTGCTCCATAATGTGGACGGCGGTTTCGTTGCGCACCGGCTCCTCGTAGAAGCCTGCGTTCTGCCATACGGGGTTGTGGTCCCCACCAACGGGCGGGCTCTGAGGGTAGGAGACCACCTCCTGGGTGTGGTTGCGGGTTAGGTCTTCGAAGGACTCGACGCCTTCCGGAGGCGTGCTCGATGCCCGCTGGCCACGATCGGCTATCACGACCGCAACGAAGATGCCTCCCAGGACCACCGCGACAAGGGCAGCGACGAGGTAAGTGCGACGATCACGACTATCCATCGAGCCCTCCCGACACCGGACGGCTAGCCGGTCGATCCTCACTATTGGCCATTTCGTTTCTCCTTTCTACAAAATGCTGCGCATGGCTACTACTTAGAAACTGTCTGAAAAGCCTCATAAGCGAGCCAACCGCCTCACCATCAAGCGCGTCATCGCCACGTACATGAACGCTTCGCCGGTCTCGGGAACCCTCTCGTAGTCTTTGCTCATCCTGCGATTCTGCCCCGTCC
>JBBSGN010000611.1:0-2720 GCA_038254085.1 Chloroflexia bacterium
CTGGCGGAGAGGGGGATCATCAATGGGTACACCTGTGGGCAACCACCGGCAGGCCCTTGTGTGCCACCTGGCAACCTACCATACTACCTGACCTACAACAACATCACCAGGGGGCAGACCTCGAAGATTGTGGCTAACACTTTCTTCCCTGTAAACTGCGCTCCTGGCGTGGCTGAGATCATCAATACCAACAAGAACGCCAAGCCCAACGGTAATGGCGTGAACCAGTAATCGCCGTCTGAGTGTAGACCCTGTGGGGAGGGGCCGTCAAAAGCCCTTCCCCACGCAAGTTACCGATACAATTACGCTTTTGAATCGCGGAGAGGTCGCCCATGCGGGCAACCTCTCCGCATCGCAACACCAAGCGCAAATAGAAACAAGGAAAAATATGGAAGGCGTCTGGCTGATTAGTTACGTTGTGCTGTGGGTATTGGCTCTGGGGCTGGCCGTGCTGGTGTTCGTGCTTTATCGACAGCTTGGGATGATGTACCTGGGCAGCGCAGAAGGTGTTTCCAGAGACGGGTTGGAGCGGGGCACAATAGCTCCAGATTTCGACATCACCGACCAGTATGGTAAGAGGCAGCGCCTTCTCGACTACAGAGGGCGACCGGTGGTGCTGCTGTTCGGCTCGCCGCATTGCACGCCTTGCCGCATCCTGATGCCCCAGTTGCAAGATTGGGCCAGGGCACACCCGGAAGCGAGCGTAGTATGGCTCAACGCCGCCTCGCCCGAGGAGAGCCGCCACTTCGTAGCCGACACGCAAGCCACCATCCCGGTGGCCCCCTACCCGCCCGAAGGCAACCTGATGGACAGCTATAAGGTGCGGGTGACGCCGTTCTCGTTCCTGCTCGATGAGGACGGGGTGATCCGGGCAAAGGGCCTGTGCAACACGAAGGGCGTGCTGGACATTTTCTATAGAGAGTTAAAGTCTGCCAGGCATGAAGAGCAGGCGCTGGCAGAGGCGGGATGAAACGTGAAACGTGATGCGTGATGCGTAAATAACCGACTACCGATTACTGGCGACAAGGAGGCTAACGTTATGATTGAGGATAGGGTGAAGTTTATAAGTGAGAACCTGGCTCGTGGCATAAACCGGCGCAAGTTCCTGCGGCGGGCGGGCGAGACCGCGTTCGCGGGGATGGCGGCGTTGGCCTCCGGGCATTTGCTTGTGGGCAATGCCGACGCGCGTCGGGGACCTGACCCCAGGCCGCAATTGTTGCCGAGGATACCACAGGTACCCAACTGTTCGCCTCCTGGCCCGTACTGCAATTACGAGGGCAACCCCTACCCTTATCCTCCGGATTCCTGCCACGGCGCTCACTGCTTCCAACATTTATACCAAGGGCAGATACTTCAATGCCAAGTCTACTACGCATACTACCCTGGCGGATGTTGGACAGCATCCAATGGGCAAGGCGGATACTGGACGTGCTGTGATTGCGAGTGCGGAGGCGGCGTAACCCACTGCGGTTGCGCGCAATGCACAGGCACAGGTTGCCCTGCACCCGCGCCTGTACCGGCTACCCCAGGAAGATAGACCGGCCCTAATCATAAGTAGGCTGGGCTAGGTCGCACATCTCTGGGTTGCGGCGGGGCAGGGTAATACGTGACATATCAGCGATTGTGCCCGCTACGGCAGGGCTTCGGATTGTACACCGTCCTGCCTACGAGACCGGCTTCACGCGCCCATGCGCGTAGGGGTGAACGGGCATATGGTCTCGACTGGACAAGAGAGCCACATAACCCGACCCTACTTCCTTGACCACAAAATACAATAAGGCCCGGCGCCTTTGTGATGCTTGGCTTTGCCAAAATTACCGCATGGAAGGAACTCCTATGAACAAGCGCCTTTTAGGCTCAATAGTCATGGCTTCTTCATTCGCGCTCGTGCTGCTGGTCGCCTCGGTGCTATTTTCGAGCAATCACACGCAAGCGCAAAAAATGTCCGCTGCCGGTAGTGGCGGGAAAAGTAACGTTGCGGCGCAATCTACTCCTGCGGCAAAGGGGCACTCGCCCGCCGGGATTTGGTCCGACATCGCCCCGTTCCCCACGATCACGATACAGTCCACGCCCGGCAGCTACCCGCTCAAGCTGAAGCGAGCAGGGGCCGCCGCCTACTTCCCCAATGGCAAGCTATATACGTTGGGCGGTAGGCACGGCGTGGATGGTGTTGACTACCCATTGCAGTGGATATATGAGTATACGCCGGGCAACCCCGGAAGCTGGGTACGCAAAAACGCCCTGCTGGATGGCAGCCAGGTGGGCAGCCGCTACACGGCCAACATGGCCGTGTCGGTGCTGACCGATGCGAACGGCGTGCGTATCTACGCGGTGGGCGGCAGCAGTATTGACAGCATCGCTACCCCCGCCGTCAGGGTGTACGATCCCGGCGCTGACAGCCTCACCAGTTCCGATGTTTGGCCTGCGAATCCGGTGCGCGTGCCGGGCGGGTGGGCTGTGTACAATAACAAGATGTATATATTCGGTGGTTTCAGCGATGTGGGCGCGGGAGGAGTCTTCACCGACACCTGGCGCTTCGACCCGATGGCACCCGCAGGCTCTAAATGGACCCAACTGCCCACAGCCAACCTCAACCTGGGCCGGGCTTTCATCGCGGGGGGCACGCTGGACGGCAAGATTTACGCAATCGGCGGGGACACCTGGAACGCAGGCACCCGCACGCTTGTGCCCGTCACCAACGTAGAGATGATGGACCCAAG
>JBBSGN010000612.1:0-2720 GCA_038254085.1 Chloroflexia bacterium
TGGCAGCCTAACGGCGGGCGATAGGCTCGGCTGAGGCTTGGCAGAAACGCTCTAAGCCTCAAAGGGGAGACTGTATGACCTCAGTTCTGACGCTGCCGGACCGTATGCCGGAGGAGGAGGTGGGGATCCTGAGAGAGACTTGAAACGTAGCACGTTGAGGTAGAGACAAGTTATATTGTGACCGGAATTTCCGATTGCAGCCTTCGATTGTGCGTAAATTGAGTGCTGCAAGCGAAAATCTTAGCTCCAATACCAGGACACGAGTTGCGTGTTGGAATTTACAAACTTAGAATCCACTGTGATTCGCACAAGGAAGCAAGTACTCAATGGTCACCTGTGATGGATCAGGAGTTCGCCGTAGGTCGTTGATCAGTGCGGGTAAAGGCCCGTCTGTTGGCCTGAATGGCCGGGTATTATGAGCCCATACTATGTTCAGATGTAATGTTGGCAATCGATTAGGGACAACTGTAAAGCACCCAGCACTTGCTCAATACTTCGTTGGTGAAGTGGTTGCTCGCCAGGAGTGAGAGAATTGAAATATGGACAATATACCAAAGATGTTAGAACGGTTAGTGTGGTCTGACGCCGATTTCGAACTCATGAATTGGAACAAGACACACATTCGTGCATTCGCAGTGTTAGATGAAGAGTTTGAACTAATCTTTGACATCGACTACGTCGTTGAATGGGTTAGGCCCGTCCCCCCCGATGTTTACTACAGGTTCTGGGTGGCTCCGGCGACTCTAGTCTTTGAGCATGTCTGGCATGTTAAGGCCGACCTGATGTCCGAACAAGGGGGTTTCCACCTTCAAGCGCTCCATAGGTTGGATGAGCAGGTTACTCCGAGTGGAAAAATAAAGGATTGGCTCTGGACATTGATTGGAGATGAAGGTACCATGAGCTTTCGAGCGACCGGATACAAACAGTACTTTCGCAAGCAGCCAGTTCTTGTGCAGCTTTCGAAGCTCAACCGTGATGAAAGAGGGGGAATATCTTTCAGCCGCGATACTGCAGGATAGGCCAAACAGATACCTGATGTATGGCCTCGGTAAATTTCTGACCTGTGAAGACTATACCCGCTGTGCGATATAGCAAATCTAAAGATCTGCGGCAGTATACTGAATCTTGTGTAAAAGCGGGAGCCTGGCTATCCTATAGGTAAGTCTCACAAACTACCGAAAGGAGAAGACCAATGGCTCCCAAAATAGAGAATAACCGACCACAACCACTCAGTCAAGACGAGTTCACGGCCATGTTGGCAGGGCAGTTGAAGGATGCGGTGCGAGTGGCTCTCGTCACCATACTGGAAGCGGAAGTCACGGCCCTGGTAGGTGCTCTGCCCTATGAGCGCAGCATCTCAACTCAAGGACTGAGACTGACCAGCGGAACGGCCATTACCCATTACAGTCGTGACCTGGACACCACAGTAGGGGCACATCGGCACATCGGCACATCGAGAGCCTGGCAGTGCCTCGCACCCGAGCACCCGAGCACCCGAGTACCCGAGGAGGCCATCAAACACAGCTCTTTGAGCGGTACGCTCTTGAGCGGTACGCTCGCCGTCGTCCAGAGGTGGACACCGCCATTTCGAATATGTTCATTAGGTGGGAAGGGGGTGAGCACCAGGCAGGTAGGATAGGATAGGATAGGAGAGGTGATGGAGAGCATGACCGGCTCGGCACCTTCCGCATCTACTGTATCCTCGCATCTACTGTATCGAGGGTGTTTCACACGCTAGAAGGCGAGTAGGCTCTGTTGCAACAATCAATTTGGACAGCCTTTCGCTACTACATCTATGGCTTTCGTCGGACGATTTGTACCAGATGTAGCACCAGCTAGGATTGTTGCAACAGAGCCTACGAACTCACCGCGACCAACGCCCTAAGCGGGCAGCGAGTGGAGCGCTTCAGCAGGGACGTAGCCCTTGTGTGGAACGTAGACCCCGCTGTGCTGTCAGCCGCAGGTGTACATGGCTTCCCCTTGGCCGTGTACACTTACAACACGGTTAGCGGCACCTGGGACGAGGTACTCAGCAGGTGGAATGCGGCCACCAACCAGCTTGTGGCTACCACGCCCCACTTCAGCACCTACGCTGTAGACCCTATATTCGACAAGGTCAAAAACTATGTGCCAAGCGTCAATAACTTCGAGGTAAACCTGCAAAGTGGCACGGCCAATGTCCAGTACCCCATAAATATACCTCCTGGCCCCGGCGGCTTCGGGCCGAAGGTGTCCCTCAGTTACAACTCAGGTAATGTAGACCGTGTGTCCGCCGATCAGCAAGGCACCTCTAATGTAGGCTGGGGCTGGTCTCTCTCTATGAGCTATATAGCAGCCGCCCAGCACAATTTCCCTTCTACGAGCAGTTGTGACGATCCAGACTCTCACAACTGGGGGTACCACCCCTGGACCGCGTCTATTGTGGCCGACGGAGTCAATGGCGATCTTGTCTTGGGGGCTGATGGTTATTGGCACACTGCGCAAGAGAGTTTCGCCAGGGTAAAGTACAACGCAGGTTCGGGTCGCACAACGGACTCCTGGGAGGCATGGGACAAGGATGGCACTCATTACCTGTTCGACCTGCGAGCGCTCACTTATGACGATTACAACCGGTCGGTAGGACTGTGCAGCGGTAGCCCAGCTCTTACCACCTACAAATGGCTGCTGCATACAGCCACCGATGTACATGGCAACGTAGTAACCTATTCGTATGTTTACCA
>JBBSGN010000613.1:0-2716 GCA_038254085.1 Chloroflexia bacterium
CCGCAATCAGGGGAGTATTACTTCTCCGCTCGTTGACGTTGACCTGTGGGCCGGGTGTGTAGGGTGCGCCAGGCGCAGCGTAGCCCGGTTGGGCAGGCGGTACAACGGGCTGCTCGATGCCGGAACCTGGACCGGGGCTGGGGGCGCGAAAGGCGTCCGGCGGCTGGCTATACGGCTCAGTGGGCGGCTCGTTGCTGATCGGCTGGCCCGTCTGCGGGTCATAGTGCGAGCCGGGCTGGTTCGGGTTGCTATTGTCCATGAAACCTCCTATCGTTGGATGCCTATCTGACTATCGTTGAATATTGAATAGACGAATAAATGAGAACGGGTGCAAGCGCGCGACTACATGCGTCTCGGTAAAGTCTGGTGAGAACTACACCGGAGAGATAAGAGCGGCTTTATCTCTAGTATTGCAGGCACATTATAGCAGCACTTGTGAACGCTTGCTAGATGCTGGATTACCTGCTCTGCCCCGAATCAGGGTCTATCATCAGGCCGGACTCGTCAATAGCCTCGAAGTCGGAGCCGTGCAGGGTGTTTATCTGGTGGAGGATGTTGTTATCCCAACGGTCATCGGGCGCGCCGCTAATGAACCAGGAGGAGCCGTTGTCGGCCAGGAACATACCGTAGTCCTTCAGCGCCTGCAAAATCACACGCAGTTGGGTAGGATAGCCGCTGATGTCCACGCTGGCCCTGAGCCGCATACGCAAGCCCATCGGCGGCAGGTTCGGATCGGTGGAATTGCTGGCATAGTGGCGAGCAGGCCACAGATAGGCTCGCTGTGTGCTGTTAGCGGTGAAGCGCAGCGCGTGGCGGATCGTACCGCTCGCCATTTCGTCATAGCGCGCCAGGCCGGGCAAGATCGGCAGGCCCGCCGCGTCCGCCGAGGTCCACCCGACGGGCCGCAGCGCGTGCGAGGCCAGATGCCATAGCGCGCCCGAACCGGCGTTCCAGCTACCGTTCGGCTGGGGATAGGAATGATACATTTCGTATAGCGTACAGGAGCCGCTATCCAGCACCAACACGTGGCGGTCGCCCGTGCTGTTCGGACCACCTTCAATGGGAGCGTTGGTGGGCACGGGGTAGGGGCCGGGGTCGCTTTCGCCACCGTACTCGGTGAAGTTGATAGGGACAAAGAGCTGGCTGCCAGGCACAGTAACAAAGGGTATGCCCATAGGCCCGCCGTTGTACAGGCCCGACCCGAAATCAGCGTGCAGGGCCGTGCCGAGGCCGATGCTGGCGACGTAGTTGCTCGACATGACGTGCGTGGGTAGGGCTGCGATGTTACGGTTCCAGATATTATCGGGTGGGAACACAGCGCACGGTCCGCCGGGAGTGCTGGTTGGGCCGGCAGTGGAAGTGCGAGTCGGCGAGGGAGGGGTGGTGGGCGTTCGGCTGGGCTGCGGCGTAAAGCTCGGCGTGGCGGGAGGCGGGGTGCCGGTCACGGTGGGGGTTCGCCTTACGCGGCGGGCCAAGCCGATTATTTTGCAAGCCTGAGCGCGCGTGGAAGCGTCCGAAGGACGGAAGTAGAGGCCGGGGCACGGCTCGCCCGCCGCGCCGCAGACGTACCCACTCACCACTCCGTAGTCTACCACCCGCTCGATGAAACCATAGTAAGGGCTGTCGGGTTGCGCGTCGTTGAAGGTCGGATCGGGAAGATTGTAGGTAGTCCAGCGAAGGGCGTTCACGATCATTTTGGCGATTTGCCCGCGCGTTATGTCATTATACGAACGAAAAGTGCCGTCGGCATATCCCGAAATAGCGCCGCTATTTGACAGGTCCACCACGTATGGATAAAACCAGTCGGAAGAGCATACATCCGTGAATCGCTCACCCGCGCAAGCAGTATCAGCCGAGGCCGGCTGCACAGCCCTATCGCTCAGGGCCACGCCCAGGGTTATAAAGAGCGCAGGCACTAACCAGGCCAAACGCAAACGGACAACACCTATGACCATGACGCACACCCTCATCTAAAACAGAGAAGAGCCCACTATTAATAGACTCATTCTATCGCCCGACTTAGCGCCGCGTCAATGGTCAGTTAGTCCTAGCGTGGTCCTACGTGAAGCACGAAGCGCGATGCGTGACAACCAACAACAAAACCTTTGCGTGGTCCTCTGCGCTCTCTGCATCTCTGCGTTTAGAACTCACGTTTCACGAGTCCGCTCCGCCTTCGCCCTTTCATACAGGCGCTTGGCGGCCTCCATGTGGGCTTGCTCTTCGGGGGTTTCGGCCAATAGGGGAGGGACAGGAGCGGGGTGGCCTTCGTCATCGAGGGCTACGTAGGTGAGGACGCAGGAGCTTGTATGTACTTTCTTGCCGCTGACGGGGTTCTCAGCTTCCACCTCGGCACGCACCAGCAGCGAGCTATGCCCCACGTACTCTACCTGCGAAGTAATGGTCACAAGGTCGCCTATGTACACAGGCTCAAGGAAGCTCATGTGCTCCAGCGCCACCGTGACCACCTGGCGGCGGCAATGGCGCATTGCCGACACCGCAGCCGCAGTATCCACCAGCTTCATAATAGAACCCCCATGCACGTTGCCCATCGGGTTCGCGTCGTTCGGGAGCATCACCTGGCTGATGACGCTGATCGAGTCGGCCATGGGCCTCGGTTCAAGCGAGGCAGGCTCGCCCGTGCTACGTCTGCGGAAGATGTCAGTTGCCATTGGGGTCTCCTTTGCGGATGATAGACGACCGACGACGGACGACGGAC
>JBBSGN010000614.1:0-2714 GCA_038254085.1 Chloroflexia bacterium
TGTTCGTATAAAAAATAACGTATTCAAGTTTCACGCATTACGATCCCATCGGAGGCACTTTTGGCCCAGACCCTTGAACGCCCTGCAAATATCACCCAACAACTAAATATACCAAGCGAAGTAGAAGGCAAGATCTCGCTCGTGCTGCCGGCCCATAACGAAGAGCCTAATATTCGGGCTGTGGTCGAGGAAGCGGCGCAGGTCCTCACGACGGCCTTTTCGGACTACGAGATCGTGGTGGTCAATGACGGCTCCAAAGACCGCACGCTTCAGATTGCCCAGCAATTAGCCTCAGAGAATCCTCATGTCAAGGTGGTCAACCACCCGGTCAATCGCGGGTACGGGGCGGCCCTCACCAGCGGGTTCAACGCGGCCACCGGCGACTATATCATGTTCATGGACTCGGACCGGCAGTTCGACATCAACGACGTTCACAGGTTGACCCCTTTTGTGCCTGAGTATGACAGTGTAGCGGGCTATCGCATCAAACGCAACGACCCGGCACATCGCCTCTTGAACGCCCGCATATTCGGGTTCGCCGTGATGCTCCTTTTCGACATCCACGTGCGTGATATAGACTGCGCTTTCAAGATATTCCACGCCGATGTATTGCGCGGCATCAATCTAGGGTCGCCCGGCGCACTCATCAACACCGAGATACTGGCGAAAGCGAAAGCGCGGGGCTGCACCCTCACCCAGGTAGGAGTGAACCACTACCCGCGACTGGAAGGAGAGCAGTCGGGGGCCAGCGTCAAGGTGGTGTTCCGCGCCTTTTGGGAGATGCTCCGCCTCTGGTGGCGCATGAGAACCTACGTGCCCCCCAGCGGCGAGGTGGTCGAGCCGCCCCCCACCTGGCGCGGCCTGGCCCTGTTCGGCGCGGGTGGGGTGGTTGGTCTGCTGTTGTTGCGGGGGCTGTTCGGCCTGCTTAGAAAAAAGTAGTGGACAAAGTAAACCTAGCCGACAAGTTCGACCTCTTCCATGACTACTGGAGTCCTAAGATAGCGGGCGAGCTTAACGACTCCTACGTCAAGCTGGTGAAACTAAAGGGCGAGTTCACCTGGCACAAGCACGAGGGAGAGGACGAGTTGTTCCTGGTCGTGAAGGGAAAGTTGCTCATCAGGCTGCGGGACCGTGACATCTATCTGGAAGAGGGCGAGTTTGTCATCGTGCCTAAAGGCGTGGAACACCTGCCTATTGCCGAAGAAGAGGTTCACGTGCTGCTATTGGAGCCTAAGTCCACCTTGAATACCGGCGATGTTGAGAATGAGAAAACAGTAGCCAATCTGGAACATATCTGAAAGTTGCAGGTAAACCATGACCGATAAACTAGCCGAAGCCTCTCCACAATCTCTAATCGCTAACACCCAATCCCCAGCATCCAACCATGTCCTGAGCGGAGCGAACGGAACCCGTTCTCACCAACTCTATATGCGCGCCCTCCAAATTTTCCCAAGCGGCGTTACCCACGACAACCGCTATTTTGGGCCGGTAGAGCCAGTGTACATAGACCACGCCAAAGGCTCGCGCAAGTGGGACGTGGACGGCCACGAGTATATAGACTACTGGATGGGGCACGGCGCGCTATTGCTTGGGCACGGCTACCCGCCTATTGTGGAGGCTGTACAGCAGCAGATGGCGCGTGGCACCCAGTACGGTGCGTCGCACCCTCTGGAAGTCGAGTGGGGCGAGCTAATCGTGCGGTTGGTGCCGTCAGCCGAGCGAGTGATATTCACCAGTTCGGGCACAGAGGCGACCATGATGGCGGTGCGGTTGGCCCGCGCCTGCACCGGCAGGCAAAAGTTCCTCAAGTTCCAGGGGCATTTCCACGGCTGGTCGGACGCTATGACCGTAGGCTTCCACGCGCCGTTCGACGTGCCGTCATCGGTGGGCATCACGCAGGGCACGCTCGAAAGCGTGATTGTTGCCCCGACCGACCTGGCCGAGGTCGAGCGTGTCTTCGCGGAGCAGCCGGACGACATCGCCTGCGCCATCCTTGAGCCGACCGGCGCTTCCTACGGCACGATACCGCTGCCCGACGGCTTCCTGGCCGGGTTAAAAGAGATAACGCATCGCTATGGCGCGTTGCTGGTGTACGACGAGATAGTGACCGGCTTCCGCTACGCGCCGGGTGGCATACAGGAAGTGAGCGGCGTGGTACCCGATCTCACTACGTTGGCGAAGATACTGGCGGGTGGGCTGCCGGGCGGCGCAGTAGTAGGCCGGGCCGACGCTATGTCCGCCCTCGAGTTCCGCCCCGGCGACCCCGAATGGAACCGCTATCACCGCATCAACCATCCCGGCACTTTCAATGCGAACCCCCTGAGCGCGGCGGCGGGCATCATCATGCTCAACGTAGCGGCCACCGGCCAACCGCAAGAGCAGATAGCGCGCACCGGGCGCAAACTTATCTCCGAGATGAACCGGGCTATCAGCAGTCTGGACCTGCAAGGGAGTTGCGTGTACGGTGACGGGCCAATATTCCACGTACTGCTGGGCCGGGGGACACAGGCCAACCCCGACGGCACGCTCGTCGAGGGGTCTGCCGACACCCTCACCCTGCGCGAAGGGATGGCCCCGCAGGTGAAGGCGGCCCTCCAGACAGGGATGATGCGCCGGGGCGTAGACCTCATGTCGGGACACTCAGGCGTAATGGCAACCGCCCACACAGAAGAGGATATTGCCCTGACCGCGACGGCTTTCTATGAGACGCTGAA
>JBBSGN010000615.1:0-2712 GCA_038254085.1 Chloroflexia bacterium
AGGACGGGGGAACTATGCCCTTCAACGGGAATGATGTGCGTGGTGGGGAGGTTGTTGGTCTGCATGATGGTGGTTAAGGGTCCCCTCACGGCTTTCATCGTGGGTCCCGGATAGCTGGTCTTCCCGTTAACCGTGTACCCGTAAAGCGTCGTCGGGGGTAGATCGGGATGAAGCTGTTGGGTAAACTTGTCCAGGCTCATCGTGATCGAGTTGGTTCCGTCGAGTACATCCGAGAGGGGCAGTGGCTGCGCAAACTTCTCGAGCGTCTCGCCAGAGATAGGCTCAGATGTCTGCTCTTCTATAGAAGACCTTTCGAGGCCACGACTTACGGGAAGGGCCAGTCCCACGCCGACTACCCCGCCGAGCTTAAGAAACTCCCGTCTAGTTATTATCTTCATCGGCCCTCCTAACTAATCGAGGTTCGGCCATAATTTCTCAAGCGGCTCTGAGAGCGTGTTTGGTAAGGGACATGGGTGGCCCCGCAGGAGCTAAATCTGCTTCTCCTATGGGGATGACAGGCTGTTTTGCAGGGTAGCTTCCTCGGATTTCGACGCGCATCTGGCGAAGAGAGCTATAGATAGGTCTTCCGCATACGCGGCAGAGTGCAAAACCGTCTAACCCTTACCTTTACCAAACACGCTCTTAGCGTAAGCTCTCATGGCACCTTCCTAGATGCCACCACTGAGCAAGACGTAGACTATAAACGTCCCGGCAAAGGCTAAGCTCCCGGCCACGAGCACCATGTAGGCCGCCACCGCGGGGACGAAGTCGCCCGTGGCTATTCCACGCCTGCTACGGAGAAACTGACCCGTTCCCATAACGAGCGCCAGACACCCGAGGACGGCTAGCGCGACGCCGAAGACACCCGAGGTCCCGACCGAACCCCCCTCAGCTCCGAGTCTCTGAACTACGAGCCCGAAGGAGATCAGACTCACACCAGTTCGCACCCACGCCAGGAGCGTTCGCTCGTTGGCTAGGTGCTCCCTTGCCACAGTTTCTCCAGTCCCACCTCCGAATCCCTCTTCGGAACTCACTCCACAGTCACCCACACCTTGTGCCAGGAGTTGTTCATATAACCTTTAAAGTTCCATATTTGCTCGGAAAGCTCCGGCTGAGTGTTAGCCGCTGCATCCCAGGCCCGGGCGACTATTTCATACTGGCCAGGCTCGAGGTTCACTGAGGCTTCCCAAAAGCGCCACGCCCAGGGGTCGTTCCCTTCTTGCAGTTCGGCCGTCATCCAGCTTTCTCCTCCATCTATTGATACATCCACCCGTTCGACAGAGCGCTCCCCACCTGTTATGGCGTATCCTCGTACCGAAACTGGTCCCGCTGGCACCGTTTCTTCATCCATCGGCTGGCAGATAACAGAATTCACCGATAGTTCCCCCAGCATCAGCCCTTTTGCCCAGTCAGCTGTCTCTTTACCTACCTCGGGCGGAAAAAGCTTGTAGGAGTAAGCCTGATAATAGTTGGAAGAGGGCTCCCCTTGAAGCGTGATGCTGCCCAGCCACTTCACGCTTCGTGCCCCAATGTATCCAGGCGCCACCACTCGTAGAGGCGCACCGTGCTCAGCTGTGAGAGGTTCCCCATTCATCTCATAGGCCAGTAGTATCTCGGAGCTCATAGCCTTCTCGATAGGTATTGACCCCCCCAACCCGAACCTTTGCTCTTCCATCTCGATCTCGTCCAGGCCGCCAAAGGCGGCGTGTTGTGCTTCTGGCTCAACCCCAGCTGCCTGTAAGACCTCCTGCAGAGGTGCCCCGATCCACTGTGCGTTGCCGATGGCTCCTGCACTCCAAGGTTCTTCTCCTGGGATCGAGGCTACTTCCATGAGGCCCTGACGGCGATTCCCCGCGCACTGGAGGGTGGCTGTAACAGTGCTCATTGAGAAGCTTTTGCGTATCTCCTCCATCGAAAGGTGTAACTCTTGTTGGACCATCCCAGTAACAGAGAGACGATATTCAACAGCATCGATCTCTGGAATCGAGCCGTGGTTACGGACGTAGAAAAGCTTTGTAGGTGTTGTGAAGTTCTGGCGAAGCAACTCTATAGGGGGCTCGAGGTTTAGGGGTTGCTCAGAACGAGTAATTATCTCCGGATGCTTTTCGGAGTGGCTTGCCATCGTTTGCTCCTTCTCTACCTCTTGCGAGTTAGGCTGTTTCAGAAGTCCCAGCGACTATTGCGGTCCGTCGTGTGTTTGCTTCATACACCTATCCTCGATATAGGTTAGGCCTCCTTCTTGGGCTATCTGACGCGACTCCTCGTTTTCGATGCCTTCCTGCCACCACAGCGCCTTAGCCTCGGCTCTTACCGCGTCTTCGGCGATCTCGGGGGTCTTTTGGGAAGGGAGAAATACATCCACCTCGTCTATCTGCTCCGGGATCTGATCGACCGTGTCGTAGGAAGGCTCCCCGAGCACTTCTTCCTCTGTGGAGTTTACCGGGATGATGCGGTAGCGGTGATCCTTCAGGTAAGTTGCTACCTCGTTGGTGTACTTCTCCCGGTCATTTGAGGCTCCAACCACCGGGATGGTCTTGGCTTCTCTAACGATGGTCTCGGGATCAGGGTTAGTCATAGCAGCTCCTTTCAATCTCCCTATACCAAGTCGATTCCCTCGCTCGGGAGGCTGGGGACGCCGCCGTCGGCGACGTGCTCAACGTTCTTTACGCCGTCTCGCTTCAGGAGCGAAGCAGCCAAAGCGCTTCGGACACC
>JBBSGN010000616.1:0-2708 GCA_038254085.1 Chloroflexia bacterium
GGTGTCTTGGGGGACGGGACCGATAGGTTGTGGGTGCATCGACATGGCTCTGTTCTCCAAGAAGAAGCTGGGCTATTGGACTACCTCCCGAAGTATCCAGCGTCGTTGATGAATAAACCAACAGTATCACTTCGGGACTTGACCTGCAACTCCCGGTTCCGAGAAAGATCTCTTATTGGTAGTCGTAGGGTTCAAAGAATTGTGTACTGTCGATGCTAGACGAGGGAAGTTGTGAGATAAATTTACGTAGTACTCGTCGCCGATGCCACGGAAGCTGCGACGTGCAGCCCTTGGTACTGTACTTAGCCTTATTTACAGTAGACCTATCAGGCTTCCCACGTAATGCGTTTCTTAGCCTCTTGGACAGACATACCCTTCTCGAACCCGTCTTCACGCATAGCTACTACCATCTTCGCGTACTCTGTTTTGAGTTCGTTCTCCCTATTTTGTACATCTCCCTTTAGGTAGCAGCGGTGGAAGTCAGTAGCTCGGTCGTGCACTTCCTTAGAGGCAACCAGCAGCAAGCTCTCGAAGACCTCATCATATCTGAGGCGGGATTCCAGTTGTAGCTGATGGTATCTAGCCCATGACTTCGGTTGCTGTCGTTGGCAAATTTCGCTCTCCCTAATACCCCAAAAATTGGCAGCCATGAAAGCCCTGATGTAACTCTCGTATTGTTCTTGCTTTCGATCAAGATTCTTCTGTTTTCGGTAGCTCCTTACAGCCAAGCTCGCCGCAATGACTGCTGCCAGGAGGACGCCAGCGGCAGTTATCCCACTCTGAATTAGAGGAACGTAGTCCATCATTCTCCCGACCTAGAAACGTCAGCATCTCAGTAATTGTATGGGCAAGGGATCATTTCTAAACGGCTCGATTTGCTTGTGTGCAGGGCCTCTACGCTTAGCTAGAATTAGAGTATGGAGAAGAACTTACGCAAGACAGGAGAGAGCCAATACGATGTTCTGGTAAACGAGCAGACCATCGGGCAAGTGTGGAACTGGCATGGTAGCTGGTCAGCACAGGCAGGGGGCAGCGCGAGCGACTCACCGGCACCCTCGGAACCTCGCAGCTGCAGACCACGGGTCCCTGGGACGTATTCAAACAAGTCGGGTGGCAGCGGAGAGGAGGAATACTGGTACAGGTTAAGTACAAGTTAGAGGAGGGTCAGATTCTCCGCATCGCAGAAGCGAGTTGGACCAATGGCCTGTTTTATGGGTACAACCCAGACCCGAGCGGTAGTTCTAGCGGCATGACGGTTTCCAGTGCCGTTATTCCCGCCCTCCTTCTCTCCCGCCTTTGAGAGCTATTCTAGGACTTCGTCCATAGCTCCGGCTGCGGCATCTCCCATCCCCGGCATGTAGTGTGCGTACCTCTGCAAGGTGAAAGCTACGCTGCTATGCCCAAGTTGGAGGCTCACCGCTTTAGGATTCACTCCCGCCTCCAACATCAAACAGCAACAGGTATGGCGTGTCGCAGCATGGAAGTTCGTGTCAGGCAGACCAGCACGTTTCAGGAGCGGTTTAAATGATCGTGTTGTGAAGTGCGAAGGATTGATTGGACCACCAACCGTGTTGGTGAAGACAAGTGCAGCGCCTTCTACGGCATTACCCGCTGTCCTCTGTTGTTCGCGATGCTGTTGAAGGGCATCAATGACTTTTCTGGTCAGCGTGATGGTCCTGCGGCTACCCGAAGTTTTCGGAGACTCAAAACTTTGTCCTCCATAGCCTGTAATGAGGGCACGATCAACGCGCACTAGGCGCGTGTCTAAGTCTAGTTTAGACCAGGCTAACCCACCAATCTCTCCAAGTCTCATCCCTGTAGTAAGCGCCAGTACGTACAGGGCGTGGTACCTCTCCGTTTCAGCAGCAGCAAGAAACCTCCTTGCCTGCTCTTTGGTCAAGGGCTTTATCTCCGGTGCCTCGACTCTTGGCGGTGAGACTTCTTTGCAGATGTTGTGCGCAACCAGATGCCACAGGACAGCCTTGTTCAGGGCAGCCGATAGCACGCCATGTATGCGCCTAACCCTGGCAGCCGATAGGCCAGCATCGCGCTTTTGAGAGTACATCCGTTGGACCTGCTCACGAGTTAAATCCTTGATCTTCAAGCTACCGACGGTGGGGAGGAGGTGCTTACGGGCAATGTCGCGGTAGGTCTCGTAGCTACGCCTCTTCATCGTGTCCTTGGCTACATTCTCATATTGCGCGAAGAATTCCCTTATCGTGACATCGGAAGGTACGAACGGCGTAGGTTCATCCTTGGTTGCCAGAGCATCAATCAGCTTGGTTGCTGCTTCCTTCCTACTCTGTCCGTAGACACTTCGACGCTTACCGTCAATGTAGTAGCGTGCCTCCCATCTTCCATCGGGTCTCTGGCGAGGTTTCCCACCTTCGCCGTTTCCGCGTTTTTGTTTTGCCACGAACACCCTCCTATTGCTCGTGGTCTGGTGCAGTGGGGGTCAGAGTGGGGGTCAAATGCACCAATTAGTCCTCTCAGACTAGGCACGATATACTGTACCTATGGGCCAGGAAATAGCCTGTAAAGCGTCCTGGCTCACGAGCCGAAAGGCTTATGCCCCCATCGTCTAGAGGCCCAGGACACCGCCCTTTCAAGGCGGCGGCACGGGTTCGAATCCCGTTGGGGGCACGCGGGCGATTAGCTCAGGGGTAGAGCGCCTCCCTTACAAGGAGGAGGTCGCTGGTTCGAACCCA
>JBBSGN010000617.1:0-2706 GCA_038254085.1 Chloroflexia bacterium
GAGTCCCCGCTCTCAACCTCCTGCTCGTTTGACTGGGTGACCTGCGCCACGGCGGGGTTAGCGGGCACGAGCGATACAGCAAGGACAAGCGCGAGGATGAAAAACTGTTTGAGCCGGTTACGAACGAAGGATATGTCGACTCTACGCAATCTTCTTTTCTCCCCTTAATATACAAATCTAACACCAGGGTAACAGGGCTAACGCCTCGAGGCCAATAAATTTCTTAACATTACTTAAAAACTTCGCAATCCTTGCTCGTTTTCGTATCGAGCACAAAGGGTGCTAACAAACCTTTGATAACGTTTCGTATCCGCCCTCTGGAGTTTCAGATCTCGAACCTAGGGACCGCATGTCCTTCGCCGGGAGTCAGGGTAAAGTCGGACGTAGGCTACATCTGCGCTGGTACTGGGCCGTTCGGACGATATTAGTCCCGTTTGAAGCATCGTCTTATAAGCCTCAGCACCTCTCCAAGGCTACGGCTCGTAGGCAGTGGGGGAGTGCGAGGGTATACCCAGATGGTGCGATCAATGGCACACTGCTTTCTACGAGTGGCTGGAAAAAGTAACCGAGTCTGAACTAAAATAGCAAGGAGAAGCAAGCGTGGTTGAGGGCGGGCTAGGGTTACGAAGTTACCTAGTCCAAGTGCAGAGCAACGGTTTACGCCCCTCTGGACGAGAGCAATACTTATTACAGTACTTATAGGGACCGTATATGTAGACCAAAGAACAACCTGATATTGTGGTTCCCAGTATCTTCTACCCTAAGTGTTACGCTAGCAAGATCCTTTCGCAGGAGGCTACAAGGGCTACGCAAAGTACTGTTGTAGAATTTTGCTTCTATAGTGTTTACACTCGTTTGCCATGAGTTGCGATATGAACCAGATAATCTAGGTATTTTAGCTTTGCATAATCCTCAATCAAACGGTGGGAGCTACACTAGCTCAGTGGGCGCTCAACGAGGATCAAACTCACGTGCTGAGCTTCAGGGTGACTATGCCCTCTCCTTAAGAGACCTTTTCCTAGCCATGCGGAGGCGAATATGGTTAATCGCCTTGGTGGCAGTTGTGCTCGCGTGTGCAACCGTAGGGTTCAGTTTCTTACGGACCCCCTTGTACGAGGCCTCTATTAAGATATTGGTGGGGCAAGAGCGCGGACTCACGCAGAATCCCGCCGATGTGGGTGGCCTCCAACAGCTAACCAAGACCATCTCCCAGGGTATTAACAGCCGCCCCATAGCTGAGGCCGTTATCCAGCAGCTAGACTTGCAGATAACCCCAGAAGAGTTTCTCGAAAAGCATCTCAGCGTAGAGCAGGTTCCTGAGACCCAGTTCATACAAGTGAACTACATAGATTCCTCTCCCGAGAGGGCTCAAAAGGTCGTTAATACCATCGGAGATGTATACGCTGAGCAGCTCTCTCAGGTAAGCCCGACCGCCAGCTCTATTACTGCTACGGTGTGGGAGCGGGCGGTGACGCCAAACAGGCCCGCGAGTCCCAACCCTGTACGCGATGGACTTCTGGCATTGGTATTGGGACTAATGCTCGGCGCGGGGCTTGCGTTATTGCTTGAGTATCTGGGTGACAGCTGGCGCTCGCCAGAGGAGGCGGAGCAGATTTCTGGAGTGCCTACCTTCGGGGTCATCCCCGAGTTTAAAGCGTTAACAGGCGAGAAAGGAGAAAAATAGAATGGCCCGTTCTCTCCGGAGAGCCGAACTGCGTCGTGCGCGGAAGGAGAGGAAGCTAGAAGATGACGCCGGCCGCCTTGTAACTATCCTGGACCCCAGCGGTGTTGCCTCGGAGGCTTACCGCGCCCTGCGTACCAATCTGCTCTATGCGATTGTGGACAACCCCCCTAAGGTCCTCGTACTGACGAGTCCGGGTCCGGGCGAGGGAAAGAGCACGACCTGTGCCAACTTGGGTGTGGTGCTGGCTCAAGCGGCTAAAAGCACCTTGATTTTAGACTGCGACTTTCGCAGGCCCGTAATACACAAGTTTTTTGGACTGTACAACCGTTACGGCGTAACGAACGTCCTGGTAGGAGAGCGCAGCCTGCAAGAGGTCTGGACGGAACCAGTAGAGGGTCTCAAGGTGGTCCCTGTAGGCCCCATACCGCACAACCCAGCGGAGATTGTAGGCACCACGCGCTTTTCTAATTTCATCTCTAGCGTGCGAGAAGAATTCGACTACGTACTGGTCGATGCTTCTCCTGTAGGGATGGTCTCTGATCCCGCCATCCTCGCAATCCGGGCGGATGGAGTCCTGCTCGTCCTGGACGCTCAGAACACCCGCAAGGGATCAGTGCGGCAGGCTATGCGCAGCCTTCAGGCTGTTGGAGCCAATGTCCTTGGTACTGTCATGAACAACTTCAAGGACTCCGGGGAAGGCTACTACGGTTATGGCGGCTATCCCTACGGTTACTAGGTCGGGCCGCGAAGCACAGGAGGGGTTCCTGGCGCTGTTAACGCAATCCTTCGAGAGAGCAACTCCGGTGAGTAGTAGTAATATCCAGACGAACCTACAGCGTTGGTCAAAACCGTTGATCCATAGAAGGTAGTGGAAGAATAAATGCCTGCTCCAAAGACATTCGTCGGGAAAACAGTGCAAGCCGCAGAACCGCAGTTCCTTGGGACCTAGCGTGTACGGCACGCTGGTTCAACTACACACTGGTTCAACTATTGTGACTGAGGGTGTAGTTACGGGAGGTGCA
>JBBSGN010000618.1:0-2702 GCA_038254085.1 Chloroflexia bacterium
GGCGAAGGTATTGAAGTAAGTGAGCCTATGGGGAGCCGTACTCATAAGGAATGCGGAGGGAAAGGCCCTCCGCATTTTTCGCAACGGCCACCGTTCCCACCCGTGCCGCATCACGTAGGCCGGGAGGACCACGGGGCCGTGGTAGTCTACTCATGATATTCGGCGGTATAGCAGTTCGTGAAAGGATTAGGGATGCGAGGTTTTCCCTAGTTGCTGCTTATCTGCGGAATGCCAGCACCTGGAAAAACGACCTTTGGCGATTGGCTGCGTGATGAGCATGGATATGTCCAAACCTCGCCACAACATGTCCGACACATACCTGGACTTTGTGACTCAAACTCCGGTACCGATATGGGATAGATTTCAAAGGAAGGCGCGCAGGGGAAAGTGCCTGCGCGCCTGCTTTTACTAGCGCGGATCGAGAGGGCTACGCACACCCCTTCCACCACGGTTGAGAACGTGGACGTAGATCTGTGTTGTCCGCACATCACGATGCCCGAGCAGTTCCTGTACAGTGCGGATGTCGTAACCGTCCTCGATCAGATGCGTCGCGAACGAGTGCCGCAATGTATGGGAACCACCGTGCGTGGTGATACCTGCTTGGGTAATTGCCACCCGCATTGCGCGTTGCAGATTATCCTCGAGAATGTGATGACGGCGTATCTCTCCTGAGCGTGGGTCGCGAGAACGCTGAGCAGCCGGGAATACATACTGACAGGCCAAAGAAGTGGCTGCATTGGGATACTTACGAGCGAGCGCATCAGGTAGCTCAACCGCACCGTAGCCTTCCGCGAGATCCTGAGCGTGAACACGTCGGCTATGCGCAAGTTGCTGCTGGAGCGCTGGCACACAGAGTATTGGCAACATGGTCACGCGATCCTTGCCGCCTTTACCTTGGCGCACGGTGATTTGTTGCTTTGGGATGTCGATATCCTTGATACGGAGACGGAGACACTCCATCAACCGCAGGCCGGCGCCGTACAGGAGCTGAGCCATGAGCAAGTAGGGATACGAGAGCTGTGCCAGAATTGCACTGACCTCGCTGCGCGTAAAGACGACCGGAAGACGTTTCTGGCGATGTGGGCGCAGAAAATTCAGTGTTTCAGGCAGGGGTTTCTCGAGCACAGCTCGGTAGAGAAAGAGCAGGGCGCATAGTGCGACATGTTGCGTTGAGGTGCTGACGTGTCGATCGCGTGCCAAGTGGGTTAAAAAGGCGGTCACTTCTTCTGCGCCCATCTCAGCCGGATGCCGCTTGTCGTGATAGCAAATGTACTGCTTGATCACCGAACAGTAGCTTTGCTCAGTGCAGTAACTCAGGTGTCGAAGACGCATCACCGATCGGACCTGTGCTATGAAGTCCCCGGGTGCCATTCTTGCCTCCTTGCGGTCAGTACCGCTTTCTCTGCCTTCGGCTGCTCGTGTGCAGCCACGAGGCATCGTAGCAAGAAAGGTCGTGCGGTTTAGCACCGGTTAGATCGGATCTCTACCAAGTGTTTGGTTTAACGACGCTCTGCTCTTACCCTGCGGCTTTAGGAAGCCATGGAAATACTCTTGAGCGGGGCTATACGAAGGGGTATAATAACAACTAGTTGGGCAGATGCAAGCAGGACGGGTGCAGCCTTTGATCCTCCCGAAAGAAAGAGACTCGCGCTTCATCACGGTTCGCCGTGGTGGGTCGCTTACGGATTCGGACCACCAGCTACTTGCCCTATGGGCAGCCGCGTGCGCGGAGCACGTCCTGCATCTCTTCGAGGCGGTGCGGCCCGGTGACCTGCGGCCGCGCCATGCTATCGACCAGACTCGAGCGTGGGTGCGCGGCGAAATCACGATGTCTGAGGCTCGCGCCGCGGCGGGTGCCGCCAACGCAGCGGCCCGAGACCTCAAAGGGGCCGCGCGCGCAGCCGCTCACGCTGCAGGTCAGGCTGCCGCTGTCGCCCACGTCGCCGCACACGAACTCGGTGCGGCTGCCTACGCGATCAAGGCTGCACGTGCTGCTGCACCTGAAGGCCAGAGCGAACAGGCTGGCCGGCTCGAGTGTGCGTGGGAGCGTGAGCAGTTGCCGGAGGCGGTTCGCGAGCTCGTGCTAGATGACCAGCGTCTGCGCAACGACATCTGCTGGTCGGTGTTCGACTGCTGAGCGTCTCTCATCACGTCCGCACTGCCCAACAAGCGCATCGAGCCGACGCCCCACGCTACACTGGTCCCGTCGCGCCATCGCGCGGCTCATGCGCAACAACGTCGGCTGCCTCATATCGATAGACCCCGAAGAAGTCAAGTTTCCTCAGCGATCACCTACATTGCCAGACGCTCTTGAACACCAGGTGCTGGCAGCTTTCGCCGGCGGGTAGGTGGCGTTGGCGTAATTTTGACGACCCGATCTGCGCCATGTTCCCACAGTTGTAGTGGTTTGAGATGCTTGGGGGGCACGACTTTGCGCCAATCCGCATCGTCCAATTCCAACAGAGGGAGTTGTGGCGAGCGGAAGTTCGTGTCCAAGAGCTGCGGCTCCCGAATATCTATCAGCCGCTTACTCTCAGGGCTGACACTCACTGCATAGTGAGCGAGTGGCTGATCTTGAAACGTGTATGATGTACCCCAGAAATCGGACAAAGAAGGGCGCCGATTTAAGGTAGATTGGCAGCATGCGTCAACATCACTCGCCGGCCTTCCAGGCCCAGGTCGTCCGGGAGCTGCTGAAAGAA
>JBBSGN010000619.1:0-2702 GCA_038254085.1 Chloroflexia bacterium
AATTACAACCTCACGCCCGAAGAGTTCGGCGGGCCGCGACTTGAAGGGTGCAATGACTACCTTTGCGTGACCAATCCGCGCGTCATCGAGGAGATACACATCTCTTACATGGAGGCGGGCGCGGACGTATTGGAGACGGCTACCTTCGGCAGCACGCGCCTCAAGTTGGACGAGTACGGCATCGGCGATGAGGTTTACCGTCAGAACTTGACCGCCGCGCAACTCGCCCGCAAAGTGGCAGACGCCTACTCCTCCCCCTCACGTCCGCGTTATGTCGCAGGCTCCATGGGTCCGACCGGGATGCTCCCCTCCGCCGACGATCCCACTCTGTCCAACATCACCTACCAGCAACTGAAGGCGATTTACAAAGAGCAGGCTAAACCTTTGGTCGAAGGCGGCTGCGACCTCTTGATTGTCGAGACGGTCCAGGATATCTTGGAGCTAAAGGCCGCCATCAATGGCGCGGTCGAATATTTCTGCGAGAGCGGGCGCTCGGTGCCTATACAGGCCCAGATCACACTCGACACGGCGGGCAGGATGCTCCTCGGCACCGATATAGTGGCCTCTCTCACTACGCTCAGTGCGCTGCCCATCAGCGTCGTCGGCCTGAATTGCTCCACCGGCCCTGAGCATATGCGCGAACCAATCCGCTTCCTGGGCGAGAACGCCGCCAAGTGGGTCTCCTGCATCCCCAACGCCGGCCTCCCGATCAACGTAGGTGGGCAGGCCGTCTACCCGCTTGAACCTGAGCCGATGGCGAAAGCGCTGTATGAGTTCGTCACCGAGTTCGGCGTAAGCGTAGTTGGCGGCTGTTGCGGCACCGGCCCCGACCATATCCGCGCACTGGTAGAGGCGCTAGGGACGAATCGCAAGCAGACGGCCCGTCCCACATTCTTCGAGCCGCACGTCTCCAGCGGCATCCGCGCTATTTCTCTGCGCCAGGAACCGCCTCCCTTGATCGTGGGTGAACGGGTCAACGCGCAAGGGTCGCGCAAGGTCAAGCGCCTCCTGTTGGCCGACGACTACGACGGCATCGTACAGGTTGGGCGCCAGCAGGTGGAAGGCGGCGCTCATGTCCTCGATGTGTCTGTGGCCCTCACCGAGCGCAACGACGAGGACGACATGCTCCGCAACACGGTCAAGAAGTTGGGTATGGGCGTGGAAGCCCCCATCATGCTCGACAGCACCGAGGCGTCGGCCCTCAAAGCCGCCCTGGAAGTCTATCCAGGACGAGCCATCATCAACTCTATCAACATGGAGCGCGGGCGCGAGAGGATCGAGGCGGTATTGCCCCTTGCCGTCGAGCATGGCGCTGCGGTCGTGGCCCTCTCGATTGATGAAATCGGCATGGCGCACACCGCCGACCGCAAGGCCGAAATCTGCCGCCGCATCTACGACATCGCCACCCAGGAATATGGCCTTGCGCCCGATGCGCTCATATTTGACGTGCTGACCTTCCCCGTGACCACCGGCCAGGAAGACCTCAGCATGTCGGCTCTTGAAACGCTGGAAGGCATACGCCGCGTAAAAGCCCTCTGCCCGGGGTCGTTCACCGTGCTGGGCGTGAGCAACGTGTCGTTCGGTATCGAGCCGCACGCCCGTGCCGTGCTAAACTCGGTCTTCTTGCACCATGCTGTGCAGGCGGGCCTCGACCTTGCCATCGTCAATCCGGCTCACATTACACCGTATGCCGAGGTGCCCGAAGCGGAGCGGCGGCTGGCCGACCGTCTCATTAACAACGAGCCCAACGCCCTCCCGGAATATATAGCTCACTTTGATGCTAACAAGCCCAGTGCCGACTCGCGTGTTACAGCCGAGGATGCCATGCAGGGCATGACGGTCGAGCAGAAGATACATTACCAGATACTTCACCGCAAGAAAGAGGGGATAGAGGCGCTGCTGGACGAGGCGTTGCTGGCCCACGACGCGGTGGACGTGCTCAACAACGTGCTGCTCCCCGCCATGAAGGACGTAGGTGACAAGTTCGGCGCGAGCGAGCTTATTCTGCCTTTTGTGCTGCAAAGCGCCGAGGTAATGAAGAAGGCAGTGGCCCACCTTGAGCAGTTTTTCGAGAAAAAGGAGGGCTACACTAAGGGGCGTGTGGTGCTGGCGACCGTATTCGGCGACGTGCATGACATCGGCAAGAGCCTGGTCAACACCATCCTCACCAACAACGGTTACACCGTTTACGACCTGGGCAAGCAGGTGCCCCTCAATGTGATCATAGACAAGGCTGTCGAGGTAGACGCCACCGCCATCGGGTTGAGCGCGCTACTGGTGTCAACCTCCAAGCAGATGCCCCTCTGCGTACAGGAGCTACACAAGCGTCAACTAGAGTACCCAGTGCTGGTGGGCGGCGCGGCCATCAACCGGCCTTTCGGTTACCGCATCGGCTTCGTGGACGGTGACGAGCGTTACGCGCCCGGCGTCTACTACTGCCGCGACGCCTTCGAGGGCCTCGACATGATGGAGGCCCTCACCAACCAGGAGCAGCGCGATGCCTTCATAGCCAAGCGGCACAAGGAAGCCCGCGCCATCCGCGACCGCGAATTGCTTGGCAAAGCCGAAGAGGCCGCACCGGAAGCCGCAGGCAAGTCGCCCGTGCGCTCCGACGTAGACCCCAACGCGCCCATCCCTACGCCGCCCTTCTGGGGCTACAAAATCCTGGACCAGCGACATATCCCATTAGATGAGGTATTCGA
>JBBSGN010000620.1:0-2698 GCA_038254085.1 Chloroflexia bacterium
CACGCCGATGGCGGTGTCGGGGCTGGGCGGGCTGACCGTGGTCGCCGCCGGTTACGACCACTCCCTGGCGCGCAAGAACGACGGCACGGTGTGGGCTTGGGGCTACAACGGCGACGGCGAGCTGGGCAATGGGACCACCACGAGCAGCAGCACGCCGGTGGCGGTGTCGGGGCCCGCCGTCGTGTAACCGGGTAACGCACCCTGACTACCGATAACCTTCACCAGCTTGCCGCCGGAGGTGGTGGTGTCGATGTTCTCGGTGAGGCTGCGGAACCCGACCTTGCGCTCTGCCAGCGCATTAACCGTGTCGATGAGATGGCGCAGCGAACGGCCGAGTCGATCCAGGCGCCACACGACCACCGTGTCGCCGGGACGGACGTCGAAGAGCGTCGCGAGACTCCCGGCGCGCATCGAGCGCCTACACTAAGTTCGCTATATGTCGCTTGCAGCTATTGACACGCCTTTCGAGCAGAGATAACATCAACCGACTTATCGACAACGGAGCCGAGCCGGGTGGGGCTCCTCGACAACCGGGCCGAAGGCACAGGTTGTCTATGGCAGTTGATCGCCAACAGGAGAACAAGAGAGTATGCGCCATCACCTCCCTCGCCTCGCAGCAGTAGCAGTAGTAGTACTAGCCGCTGCTACCGCAATCGCGATCCCCCCCGTGTTACGTAACGCTACCGCTACGCACTCTCCGTCCATCGCGGACGATCCTATTTCCTTCACCGCCGGGGACATAGAGACCGAGGGCATATCGCCTCAGTACTCCACGATCTATGCCGGGTTTTGGTATGAGAAGCTGGACCAACGCCTCCATGCCACTTTCACGAGCATTACCAATGCTCAACGTTCGGCGTTCGTCCACGGCTTGCATCACCCAGAGGTCGTCGTCATCAGTCAGGGAGCGCGGTTCACTTACGCTTACTTGCGCTCGCTTCAAGCGCGCATTGACCATGATGCTTCTGCACTCGCCGTGGCGGGCATCCACCTTTCAGGCACCGGTCAGCTCCCCAACCAAAACAAGGTTCTCGTTGGAATCAGGGAGAGTGACTCAGTTCTCATCAATCGCCTCAAGGCACTCTACGGCGCCGATGCAGTCCAGATTGCCAGCGGCCAAGCCATACAGAAGGCGAACAGTGACCGATACGGTCCGCCTCCTTATCAGGGGGGGATGGAACTAGAGGATGGCACTTACCGTTGCACGGCGGGGTATGTCGGCGAACGGTGGATCAACGGAAGCAAGTACTATCAGCTTGTGACAGCGGGTCACTGCTTCGGAGAGCCCCAAACGGTCTTTCACGCGGTGGCAGGACAGGCGCCCCTACGCGTAGGGCAAATCAATTCAAGATTCTTCAACGGCTCGACAGCTGATGCAGAGTCGATGAACATAACGGGGCTTAACGGTGGTGCTGCGCTGGCCACCAACCAGATCATCACTGCAAACGGATACTCGCATACGGTCGACTTTCTAAATACTACGCAACTACAAGGGCGTAGCGTCTGCAAGTCGGGTATTACAACGGATCAAAGCTGCAACTTCTCTGTCACTGCGACTCACCAAACCGTCTACTTCGTCACCGGTGAAGTGACATACGATCAAGTGACGGCCTGCTGTGACCGCGTTGACTTCGGCGACAGTGGAGGACCAGTTTACAATTACTACCAGCCACAGGCCATCGCAGCGGAGGGCATTACTTCTGCATTATACGCGAACAATGGTGTACCTACTGGTCAAATGTCCTACTCTTTCATCCAAAACGTCCGCAGCAACCTAAATCTATACATAACAACGGTGCCTCCTTCACCTTTGTGAGGCGGTGTGGTGCCATGCTTCGCGTGTATCTGGACGGAGTGGCTGCTGGTATAGAGGAGTACGGCGTAGCTAGCGTAGGAGCGTATGCCGGGTGCTTCATTGAAGCCGCGAGAGTGCATGTGCTCTTTACGAGAGAGCATCGAGAGCATGGCCGTCAGCTCGCCCATCAGCCTTTTGCTGATGGAAGGGAGATCGTAGTGGGTAAGGCGAAGCACACCCTGATTGAACTTGAGATAATACAGCGCTCTCTCGAGCGTGATGCCCCGCAGTTGGCGAAAGAAGGAATTACGTTATCTTCGCATGGACTTTCCGTCCGTGACAACGCTGTTGTTGTGACGCTCAGTCCGGAGAGTCGGAGCGATGCTAACCAGCGATTACGCCGCCGATATAGTGGTGTCCCAATTCTGATACGGCATAAAAGATTCCGCGCAGTCAAGGCAGGAAGGCGAGACACACTCACTGTAAAAGGGCTCATCCGGGAATTGCGTGGGTCTGGGGGTATAGATCCAGGCCCCCGCAGTGGAAGTAGATGGCCGTCTTGAGGTGAGCCCGGTTGCGGAAGCCGCGGGCGTTGCGGCGGATGGTCTGGATCTTGGAGTTCAGGGCTTCGCTCCCAGCATTGGTGACCGGTGTGAGTTGTGGGTGTCGATGTCGACCTGATCGCTGCCCACCTCCATGGCGGGCGCTCGCACATCCTGACTACCGATAACCTTCCCTTATCGGTAGTCAGGGTGGTAGGGTTCGGGAGTGGCCCCCAGCTCCCGGCCTGATCCCATCGAGGACGTTGCCGCGGGCATCGTCGGCATCGTCGCCGTCGCCTCGGACGCCGGCCGCGACCTCGCCCACCGCCAGGAGCTGGTCGACGCCGCCCACACCTATGCG
>JBBSGN010000621.1:0-2691 GCA_038254085.1 Chloroflexia bacterium
ACAATACCTTTTGCCGTGAAGCACCATCTCTTAGCGCCCACGTTGCATGGGGCGGCACTTGTAAGCTCCCAGCAGGGCAAATCATTGATATAAGCGAGGTCGTCCAAGGTGATAGCTTTCGTGGCAGCAATGAATGGGGACACTGGCCCTCAGCAGGCTTTATCTGGCAACCGCAACTTGAAAAACTCCCCGATATTCCATTCTTTCTTATTCTTCCCCTGCCCATCGAGCCCTTCCCCATCGAGCCCATCCCAGCCGACATTGTACAAGGAGATATCTGAGGTACTCGCCGCCGCGAAGTTCCTTGATCCTTGTATTGGCTCCCATAACCCCCTGTATCATCCATAAAGGTGCCCCTGGTCGATTTGGCCAGGGGCGTTTTGTGACACGAACCGTCTCAATCCGAACGTCTGTACCATTTCGCAACTGCTTCTAAGGGGATTTGGAAGAAGTTGAGACACATATGTGCTGCTCTGCTCCTTAGCCGCCGAATGCCGCCATTATGCCTAGTCCCCTGGTCCCCAGGTTCGCTGATCACTGGTACGAATCCTATAGGGCGGCATGCTGGGACGCGACCGCTCCATCTCGTCGTGTTCTGGGCCCCACCAGTCGGGACGCTTTACGGGGTCATACTCCACACAGATGATGAGACCGTACGGGCCCGCAGCTACCTCTGCCTCTGCCATGCCCCGATCATGGTCTTCTTGGCTCACATCGGCCTGGAACGTGATAACCACGTTTTCACCAACGGGGCGATTGCGCTGCTCCAGCGCCTCAAGACGCTTCTCAAGTGCGGTCATTTTTTGGATCCTTCGTTGCTGGCCGATTACCATCTCCACCGATGTCGATAACCTCAACGCCCTCCGGTACAGGTTCATCGCCGAGCAGAATGACATAGGTCTCCTGGCCGGTCTGCTGCTGTTCAAGCTTCGCCAGCCGTTTTTCTACTGTACTCACCGCTTGCCCTCCAGCGCGTCAAGCCGCGCGGTAATATCTTCGAGTTCCACACTTTTATAGACATAATCAAGATAGACTTTCGCAGCACTCACACGAACGGCCGCCGGCGTACTCTTGTCATACATCACAGCTTCGAGCACCATCACGGCCTTTTCTGCGCCCACAGCCAGCCGGATCGTGGCATGCGCGACCATTTCTCGACGGGCGTTGCGATACTCGCTTGTAAACGGCTCTGAGCGTATCCAGGTATGCAACGTCCGTTCACCGATGCCTGAGGCCTGCGCAGCACGCAGCACCGTCGGCTCGGAGAGCAGGGCCGTCAATGCGCGCTGTTGCTTGGGTGTCAGCGTGTCAGAAGTTGCCGCTGGTTGCTTGCCGTTGCCGTTTGCCATCACATCACCCTACGCTATCCAACTGCGCGTGAACCTTTCACGATGGCGAAGGAGGCACCACCGGAGGTTTTCACGCGCAGCCGTGGCATTACTCACCATTCCCCGTCAGCTGCTGCAACTGGCTCTCAATGGTTGCAACACGCTCAGCATGATCAAGTTGGAGTTTTTGTAGTCCCGCAGCAAGGTGCCAATAACCGCGCTCCACCACCTGCAAGCTCTCGTTCGCATACTCAAAGGGACGACGGCATTCCGCAACGTCGATCGCCTGTTCTGCCTTCTTCGCCTCAAGTTGCTCAATGCGCCGGCGTGTCGCCGATATCTCTGCTTCAACACTTACATCAACTGAATCGCCCACCGGCTGCTGCTGCAATAGGTCGAGCCGGCGTGTCGCGGTCTGGATGGACGTCTCCGTATCACGGAGCTGCGCGACCGCGTGGTCGTAACGCACCTGCGCGGCTGTTACCTTCGCTCTCGCTTGACCGATGGGCGATTCGGCTGTCACAGTCAGCGGAGGCACTTCGAGCAGGGGCAGAATCTGCGCACGCCGCTCGGGGTCGACAATCTGTGTCACCAGGGCGCGAGCCTGAGACCAGTCGTGCATGGTGGTGAGCGTGACAATGTGTGAGATTGTCGCGGCGTCCTGAGTGAGTGCGTTCGTCATTTGAGGTGTCCTTGGCTTTTGGCGAATTCCTTCGCATGCTTGCGAGTCGCAATGACGCCCGTATAGGTTGTGCGCATCTGCGGGGTAGACAGGTCGCCGGCATGCTTGAGTGCCTGCTCGGTGTTACCGTCCTTCATGGCAGCATCAATCTTCAGAAGAAGGGACTTGTCTTTCGCCTCCGTCGCAAGGGCGATCTTGTCGGGCGGAAGATAGCGCACAAAGGCTGCCGGCGGTGTCTGCGTAACCGGCACAGGAGCAAGCTTGGCTGCGACCGGTGCCGAGGGCATTACTGGCATCGTGAAATCGACGGCGGGCGTGTGAACAAGGTTCGGATCAGCGGGCTTACGTAACGGCGTGTTACGTGGGTCGTTTCGCGTGTACATAGGGCTAGACTCCTTGTGCGGTCGCAGCAGCGACCGGTTGCTGTTTGCGACCGCGTTTGGGGCGCTTCCGCGCCTCAGCGGTAAATTGTTGCGCTTCCGGACGTTGGAGGAGATGCGACATGCCTGCTTCATCGAGCCACCAGCGGGCTTGCGCGGCATGGTCTGGGTTTTCGCCGAGGGCGTCCAGAATTGCGAGTTTCACACACGCGCCCCACACGTCGATACAGGCCGTTTGGTCGTATGCCATGTGATCCTCCCTCATACGAGTACATCCACATCTACATCCACATACAGGTCA
>JBBSGN010000622.1:0-2690 GCA_038254085.1 Chloroflexia bacterium
AGCCTTTCGGTCAGATCGAGTTATGAGGCAACGATTACTCTTTAGTCAGGTTTAGTTTTGAGGCAACACGCGCTACTGCTTTGCGAGCGTTTAGAATTAGGGAGGAGAACGAAAGTGACCTCTTCTGTAAGCATTCAACGCAGACTATACCGCAAATGCACCGACCCGGTGTCATTTAACTGCTCTACATATATCAGGCGGGCGCGGAGGTCGAATTGCACGCCTCTAAACACGTCTAGGCCTACGCCAAAGATAAGCGGCTCTATGGTCAGCCAGATTTCGTCCACCAGGTTGCTCTTGAGGAAGAGGGCGTTGATTTGCGCCCCTCCGGTCAGCACGGCCTCGGTGTAGCCGCGCTTTTCCAGATCCGCTACTATCTCTTCAGGGGGCAGGTTGGTAAACTCTACCAGACCGGGCTGGTTCTCTTTGCCCTCGACGGTGGCGGTAAGCACGACATGGAGTCTGCCGGGCAGAGGCGCGGGCAGGGTCTTGTAGGTGTTGTGCCCAAGTATGACCACTCCGGCGCGCTTGGACGTCGCAAAGAAGAGCTTCTTGTCCTCCCGCGAGCTCCAGTCTACGAAGTGTGTCTCGTTGCGTGCGATCTTGCCGTCCAGGGTGGTGGCAGCCAGCAGTATTATCTTCATCGGGGGCGTCTCCGAGATTAAAACGTAAAACGTAAAAAGTAAGAGGTTTTCCCTTACGTTTTACGTTTTACGTTTTACGAATCAAATTGGACCAGGAACGTTTCGACAGCGTGCGGGGCTATGGGGAAGGTGAGATCGGGTAGCGACATGGTTTCTATGGCTTCTACCGGCCTTTCCATCAGGTCGCAGCGCCACACGCTCTTTACGGGGCCGTCTATCTGTAGGCTGGCCTGGCGAGGGAGGCCGAGGGCATCCCAGTAGCGGGCGATGAGACCGTCGCCATCATGGCGGGGGCGCAAGGTGAGCAGCACCAGGCCATCGGAGGCTCTGATGGGCGGGTTGGTCGCGCCTGCACCGAAGGCGCGCGGTGGGCGCGTTGTTTGGAGGGCGGTCCGCCACACTTGCCCCTCACGCCAGCCGCCAGCGTGCGGGACCAGCCTGGTGCGGAAGCCGAAATCGCCTTCCAGCCACTGCGGAAAGTTAGTGCCCCATTGCGTATTGTATAGGTGCGAGTAGATAAGAGGCTCCGAGGGCGTTCGCGTCGGGTCGAAGGTGAAGACGCCGACGTTGCCGATTGACACCAACGGCATATCTACGGGTATCACTCCCAGGCCAACCCTGTCGTCCGAGGCGTCTACCCAGCCGTCCACGCACCACAAGTTGCGGTTAGCGCCCTCCGCTATGTCCCGCGCGGGGTCTATCACCGAGCCGACCTGGCCCAGCCTGAACGTGGGCTTGGGCAGATTCATAGGGAAGGGCACGGCGGCGCTCTCAGCGAGCGGGGTGGCCTCTTTGCCCACTATGCTGTATTCGAGGTCTATATAGGGCTGTTGCGGGTCGCTGCCCAGGCTGATCTTTATCGAAATGGCCTGGTCGGGTATGAGCGCCAAAGGGCCGAGGTGCGGTTGGAGGCGGCCTCCCGTTAGTGTGAGCGAATCGCTCTGCTCACTTTTGGAGAGCTTGAAGTTGCGGGCGTAGGCGGTGACATGGGGCGTGCTTTCAGGATAGCCTGCCTTGCCGAAGTCCTGCACGAACCAGTCCTGGAAGAAGAGGCCGTAGGCGCGCATGAACTCGGCGATGTCGGACGCCGAATAGATGTCGTAGCGATAGCCACCGAACGGTTCAGGGCTGTCGAGGTCCACCCACTCGCGCCCCGTGCGCTTATCGAGGAGAGAGATTATGCCGCCAGCCGAGGGGTCCACCTGCGCGCGGAACAGGGAGCTCTCGATTGCGTTCTCCTGCCCGGTGTCTATTACGTGATCGGTGGTCAGTGGCCGGTGGTCAGTGGCCGGTGTCTGTAGTTTGGTCTGTAGCTCGCTTTCTCTGCTCGCTATTTGGACGGCCTCTGGGGCCGTTTGGAGGGCTTGCTGGTATAATGCCTCTGCTCTGTCTACATAGAGCGCCTTTGCGACCCAGGAGCTTTCCAGGCGCTTGTACGGCTCTGTGAGGCGTGCTTGCGTGAAGTCCGGCCCGAAGACACGTTTGATGGTGGACTTCACGTCCAGGCCCCACGTATGCTCGCCGAAGAGCATTAGCTGCTCGTGGGCCGCGTCAATCAGAGGAGCGGCTTTGCGGGAGGCGGGGAAGTCTCCCTTGTTGTCCCGACGCGGCCAATCGCGCAAGGCGAGCGCGCTCTCCAGGGCGAATAACCTGCCTCTCAGGGCGCGCACCCTGGACACTTCCCGTGGCATAGTGCCGATGCCATGTATCCAGGTGTCGGCAAGGTCACAAGGGACCACGGGAAGGTTGTCTAGCTGCTCCGGGTGGGCGAGGAGCGACTCGGCGAAATCACCAAGCTGCCCAAATACTACCTCGACATCGGGCGCGCCTTCCTGTATGGTGCGGCGCATGGCTACAAGCACTTCGGGGGAATGGGGGCCTCGGTTGTCTTCGGTTTGCGGGACGGCCAGCCAGGTGTCAAGTTCCCATTCGGCGGGCGGGAGGAGGGGCGTGCCATAGCCGCCGGGCGAATAGGAGGTAAGCAGACGCAGACCGTCCGGCCCCTCCCACCAGAAGCGACGCGGCACGTGGGGCGGGTGGCTGCCG
>JBBSGN010000623.1:0-2686 GCA_038254085.1 Chloroflexia bacterium
AACATGATGCGTGAGGGTGCAATTCACGCATCAACTAACACGTTTCAAGTATCACCCTCATCACTTCTTCCGTATGCTCCCCAAGCGTGGGCGGGTGGCGGCGGATGGTAGGCGGGGTGGCTTCGAGCTTGAGGGGAGAGGCTAATAAGCGGAGAGGGCCAATGGTTGGGTGGGCGATTTCCTGTACCATGCCGCGCCCTGGCTTGTTGGCTGTCTATGGCGCGGTCTACGGTGTTCACAGGGCCGGCGGGTATCTCGGCATGTTGCAGCGTTTGCAGCCACTCGCCCAGGGCGCGGGTCAGAAAGACCTCTTCGAGCATAGGCACAAGTTCGGAGCGGTTGCGGACGCGGTCGGCGTTGGTGGCAAAGCGCGGGTCATTGAGGAGATCAGGCATGAGCGAAGCGGGGGCGATGGCCGTGCAAAGGCGCTGCCACTGGCGGTCGTTGCCGACGGCTATGATCAGCCAACCGTCGGAGGCGGCGAAAGTCTGGTAGGGGACGATGTTGGGGTGAGCATTGCCATAGCGCGGCGGCACGTCACGCGACACCAAATAGTTGCTCCCTACGTTAGCCAGCAATGCCAGGTGCGAGTCGAACAGCGACATGTCTATACGCTGGCCTTGCCCGGAGAGGTCGCGCACCCTTAGTGCTGCCAGTATTGCCGAGCAGGCAAACATCCCCGCCGTCAAGTCCAGGATAGCTACGCCGACCTTCATGGGTGGGCCGTCTGCCTCGCCCGTGATGCTCATAATGCCGCCTACCCCCTGCATCACATAGTCATAGCCTGGGAGGGGTGCGTCCGGCCCCGTGCGCCCGTAGCCGGAGATGGAGCAGTAGACCAGTCCTGGGTTATCGGTGGCAAGGGCTTCGTATCCCAGGCCCCATTTGTTCATAGCGCCGAGGCGAAAGTTCTCTACCAGCACATCGCTTCGCAAGGCCAGTCGGTGGGCAACGTCTCGCCCCTCTTGCGTGGACAGGTCCAGCACGATGCCGCGCTTATTGCGGTTGCAGCAGAGATAATAAGCCGATTCACCCCCGGCGTATGGCGGCCCCCATCGCCGCGTGTCGTCCCCCTCCGGCGACTCCACCTTGATCACGTCCGCACCCAAATCGCCCAGCATCATCGTGCAGTAAGGCCCGGCCAGCACCCGCGTAAAGTCGAGTATGCGGACACCTTCGAGGGGCATAGGGAGGGACATAGTTCAGTATGTCACAGGCAAGAGGGGGCAGTCAAGATGAGCTATCTGATAGCCAACTGTACATACTTTTGACCATCAAAGCAGGCCACTGAGGTAGATGACACGGCGGCTAAAGCCACGTGCAACGTCTGCAAAGCCTCCCTTCGGAGGCTGTCTAACCACAGATATATCCTTATATACTAGGCAATATTTGTGCTACGTAGCCCGCGTAGGCGGGCTTTGCAGCTATAGCACGTGGCTTTAGCCGCCGTGCGCCGTGCTCATATGGCTGTAACTATTTATGACTGGATGCCGGGGTGCCAGTCAAGAGAGTATAAGATAACCGCCTTCCTTCATCCTACGCTGTCTGGTACAATGAGAATACAAAAGAAACGGGAGGCACTATTGGCGAAGTTTTATTACGGCGGGCAGGCGGTTATCGAGGGGGTTATGATGCGCGGGCAGCGCAACATGGCGGTGGCGGTGCGCGCCCCGAACGGCGAGATTATCGTGCGTGAGGAGGCGCTGGACAGCGGCATCTACAAGCACCCCGCGATGAAGCTGCCGTTCCTGCGCGGGCTAGTGGCGTTGTGGGATGCCCTCGGCCTCGGCATGAAGGCCATTATGTTCTCCGCCGACGTAGCCCTACAAGAAGAAGGGTCGCAGGGGAACATCGAAGGAAGCGCCCAAGCGGCCGCAGCCACTATCTCCGCGCCTCTGGCTCCTCTGCCACCCCATGAAACCGACTCTAATCCCCAATCCCTATCACCCAACACCCAGCACCCACCACCGAACAAGGGTTTCTCAGGCCCCGTCGCGTGGACCAGTATCGCGCTGGCGTTGGGGGTGATGGTGGCTATCTTCTTCGTGCTGCCGGTGTTGGCGGCGGGGCTGTTCAGCAACCTCGCTAATATCCATTCCAGCACGGCCACCAACGTGATAGAGGGCGTAATCAGACTGGCGCTCTTCCTCGGCTATATCTGGGCTATCGGGCACATGCGCGACATAAAGCGCGTCTTCGGCTATCACGGGGCCGAGCACAAGACGATCAACGCCTATGAAGCGGGCGTGGAGTTGACCCCTGAGCGGGTGCAGAGCTTCACCCTGCTCAACCCGCGCTGCGGCACCACTTTCTTGCTGATCGTCATGCTGCTGGCGACGGTGCTGTTCGTGCTGATAGGCAAGCTGCCCTTCCCACTGTTGGTGCTGTCCCGTGTGGTGCTGGTGCCGGTGGTCGCCTCAATCGCCTACGAGCTAATCAGGCTTATGGCGAACCTGTATGACCACTCCATAGTGCGGGCCGTCATAGCTCCCGGCCTGGCGCTCCAAAAGATGACCACGCGCCCGCCCGACCTGTCCATGATTGAGGTGGGCATAGCCGCTTTGAAGGCGGTGCTGGTGGCCGATGGCGTATTACAACGCGAGGAACCTGTTGCAGAAGAGCAAGAGCCTGCGGCCATGCTCGCCTAAAGAGAGAAGAAGGACCTGCTTAATAAGAGCCGCTTTCT
>JBBSGN010000624.1:0-2684 GCA_038254085.1 Chloroflexia bacterium
AGCATCTCACTGACTCCCAAATGCAAAACGCTTGTCAATATGCAACAAACATAAAACTCACCGCCCTCGGAACCGGTGAGTTTTATGTTTGTTGCATATCTACTTTATGGAATAAACCACGTTTACTTCTACCTTTACCTCCTGCTGGCCCGGGTTGATCTGTGTGGGGGGTGCTGCCCCTCTCGCTATACCCGCAGACGGAGCCGCGTCCAAAGGCACGGGCGGCACGTTCTGTAGCCCCTCCTCTATCAGGATGGGCGTGCCCAGACCCACACCGCCTGCGCGGGCAAGCTGGTCGGCCTTCGCACCCGCGTCCTTCATCGCCTGGTCTCGCGCCTGGGTAACAAGCGCCGCCGGGTCCGAGAAGCCGAAGCTGAGGCCGTAGATCGTATTCGCGCCCGACGATACCAGGTCGTCAATTACCTTGCCCGCCTTGCTGATGTCGCGCAGCTTGACGTTCAGGATATTGGTCACCCGGAAGCCCGTCACCTCCGGCGGCTGGTTCTCGTGGTAGGTGGTCACAGGCTCCACGTTGTACTGCGCTGTCGAGACGTCCTTGTCGTCCACGCCCGCCTCTTTCAGCTTCTTCATGGCCGCGTCCATCTTGGTGGCCGCTTCGCTTTGGGCCGCGTCCAGCGACTTGTTCTGTATCTGCACGCCTACCTGCATGTTGGCAATATCGGGTTTGGCCGAAACGCTCCCCGTGCCACGCACTGAAACGTGCGGCTGCTCGCTGATCGGCGCGCCACTGGGCGCTCCCACCTGCGCGAAACCGCCGCCAGCCGCCGGTGCATTGGCCGACTTGGCTAGGTCATTCTGCATATTCTTGTTCTCCTTTGCCTGCTCCTTGACCTGGGTCTGCACCTCCGCGTTGCCCGTCTCCGGCCCCCTCGGCATCAGCCACACCACCAGGAACGCTCCCAGCAGCAATGCTGTCCCTGCCACCGTGCCGAGTCCCACCAATGCCCTGTTTCGACCTGTGTTCATTATCAGCCTCCTATCTATAGCTATCAGCGTACAGGAATCAGCTTTGCTCGCTGCTGCCGCTTGTCTGTTCTGCTCTTAGGACGATTATAGCACTCGGAAAGTTCCCATATGCGAATGAAAACAACACAACCCGCCTGCGCGGGTTGTGTTGTTTCTAAGGATGCTCGGCTGCGCCTAGCGCGTGACGGTTAGAGTCACGTTCTGGCTGTGCGACAGCGCGCCGCTTGTGCCGGTCACAGTCAGCGTAAACGCGCCCGTTGGGCCACCCCGGTCGGTAGTGATCGTCAGCGTCGAGCTACCCGATCCACCTATTACGGGGTTCGGGCTGAAGCTGCCACTGGTCTTGGCGGGCAGGCCGGCCACGCTCAGGCTCACGTTGCCCGTGAAACCATTCACCGAGCCTATAGTGACGTTGTAGGTCGTGCTGCCGGGCCGCACCACCGTCTGGCTGGCCGGCGAGACATTTATGGTGAAGTCGGCTGCGTTCGGGTTGGGTGTAGCTGTAGCAGTAGGAGGCACCGATGTATTAGTAGCCACCGGCACAGGCGTATTAGTCGGTGTGGGTTGGGGTCCCCCGCCGCAGTTTGCGAACTTGAACGAGCCGATGCGCGTGCGCCAGTTGAACTGGCTGACCCCGCTCGGATAGTACTCGTTGGTGTACCAGAAGGTGCAATCGTCAACCGGGTCTACGGTCATATCGCTGTAGTCGCCCCAACGGTTGCTTGTGCCCGACTGCGATCCAAGCCCCGCAAACAGAGTGGCCTCACCCTGCGATAACTGGCCGAGCGGATCGCTTGCCAATCGACCTGCGTAGCGCAACGACGGGAAGACACTGCTGCTCGATGCGCTGTAGCCAACCGCTATATCGCCCGCGCTGTCCATTGCTGCACTGCCCATCCACCGGCTGGTCGCATCGGGCGCGTAGCTACCTTGTTGGTAAACGCTTGGTGAGCCGCCCAGGCCCCTTAGCTCGTACCAACGCACGCCCGCCTGTCCACCTCCCACGTCTACGGTGTGGTTGAGCGCCATCGCCTCGTGGTCGCCGAAGTTGCGGTATGTCGCCCGGAACATCAGCCGGTCGCCGATGCCGTCGAGCTTGGTGGTTGTGCTCGGCTGGGGCACGCAGTTACGGGTACTCGAGCAAAGCTGGGTGAAGCCCGCCACCGTCAGGTTCGCGTAGTTGGTAAAGGTGGTGTTAGTTGGTGTAGCCCAATCTACGTGGAAGTTGTACAACTTAAGCGGGTTGCCGAACCCCGCGAAGTGGTTGGGCGCGCCCGCAGGCGGGGCGGTCGAACCGTCAACGTCCGCAGGCAGGAACGGCGCGATGCTGCTGCCCAATGGCGATTTGGTCTGGAAGGTGGCCGCCTGGCCGTTGAGCATCTTGGCGCGGTCGAAGGCAACCGGTTGAGGGCCAAGATAACTGGTGCCCGCAGAATTGAAGACATTAAAGCTGGCGTAGTAGGCATCGGGCCACACACCCAGATGCGGATAGTCAAAGAAGTTGCTGCCCAGATGGAAACCATAACGGTTGTACGAGCCGGCAGCATCGGAGGTCGTAGAGACCGCTATGCACTCGTCGGTTATCGTGCTGCCGCCCACGAACTGGCTGATTACCCATCGGTTGGCGAACTGGTCGTAAAGCACCACCGGGTCGCCCGCGCCACCTGTCTCGCAAACGCCGCCGAAGCCGCTCCAGA
>JBBSGN010000625.1:0-2683 GCA_038254085.1 Chloroflexia bacterium
GTGAGGAATGCTTGGATCGGCTGCTGATCGTGAATGAAAGCCGTCTACGATGTGTGCTTACGGAGTACATCGCCTATTTCAACCAAGCCCGTCCCCACCAACGTATTGGGCAACGCTGACGCTGCCCAATACCAATCGATATTGCGCGCAGAGATGGTGCAGTGAAGCGTCGGGACGTTCTTGGCGGGATCATTCACGACTACCATCGGGAGGCGGCTTGGCAGCCAATGTATGCGTGGATGAGGTTACCGCACATTACAGGGACCATTATAGCATATCTACGGAAAGTGGGTCGTCCTCTGCCTCGCTTGCCCGGTAGTGGCGTGGGTATGCGTTCTACCAGCCTCACCAGCACGACAAGCAAACTGCTTTGCGTTATCACTGCAGTTACCTCCACTCGTTGGATGTGGGTGTAGACAACCCCATTTATCTGGAGGTTGCCGCGCTCAGGCAACCATTGTCTTCGGGCGCGGTTTTCTATTTATGACCACACCTTTAATGAATCCTTAATGTTGCCTTGTTAGAATTCAACTGAATTAGGTGCAATTCATGGCACCGTTCGATAGTTGCATTGGGGAAGGAGCAGGAAAAGTATGCGTTGGGCAACGTGGGCCTAAGTGGGCAAGACTAAAAAGCCATCGCGCAAGCGCATGAACAACAATATTGGCGGCATTGCGCCGTTATGCTTCATTCCCAACTACCTGGAAAGGAGAACCAGAGACCATGGATGCTCAACAGGTCCGACCAACACCCAATCTCGGGCGACGTTTGAACTCCCTCCTGATTGTGGCTATCGTCGCTGGGCTCGCAATGCTTGGCCGAAGCACCATGGGGGCGGCTGACGCGGACCCGGCGCACGATCCCGCGATTGCGGACGCCTTGAACAGCGCTATCCCAAGTTCCGCTGCGACATCTACACCGCCCGCTTACTCCGTGCTGGTCGGAGCAGGAGATATCGCGAGCTGCGGTAGCACCGGCGACACCGCTACAGCCAATTTGATCGGTGGGATCCCAGGCACTGTCATAACCCTGGGCGACAATGCGTACGAAACTGGCACCACAACCGATTTCACACATTGTTACGATCCGACTTGGGGTGCCTTCAAAGATCGTACTCGCCCGGCGCCAGGCAACCATGATTACCTGACCACGGCTGCGCGAGGCTACTTCTCATACTTTGGCCCTGCCGCTGGCGACCCGACAAAGGGATATTACTCCTATAACCGCGGGCAATGGCACATTGTTATTATCAACAGCAGTTGTCCCCAGGTGGGTGGTTGCCAGGCCGGGTCGGCGCAGGAACAATGGTTACGTGCCGACCTGGCAAGCAGCCCCAAGTTTTGTACTCTTGCTTATTGGCATCACCCGCGCTTCAGTTCTGGAGAGCACGGCTCTCTGGCTTACATGCAGCCGATCTGGCAGGCGCTTTATGACGCGAATGTTGACGTGGTGCTCAACGGGCACGACCACGATTATGAGCGTTTTGCCCCTCAAGACCCTGCGGGCAACGCCGACCCCACACGGGGTATTCGCGAGTTCGTCGTGGGCACGGGTGGTAAGAATCACCGCCAATTTGGCACACTGGCTCCCAACAGCGAAGTGCGCGACGCCACCTCGTGGGGCGTTATCAAGCTCAGGTTATACGCCAGGAGTTATGACTGGCAATTTATCCCGGTTCCAGGCAGCACCTTCACCGACTCTGGCAGCGGCGCCTGTCACTGATGTGGGGCGCCTGAGGGAGCATGTCATAGAGGGTCAAACAGCTTAGCACAGGAGGGCCTTGACTGGGAAGCGACGCTCCTATGTCAACAGGGCTGATGCAAAGTCGCTCATGAGAGAGGGGCTGTCCAGAGGGCACGCTCCAAACGGTAGTGGAAGGCGCGTTGAGCAGCAGGCAAATTAGCTTCTCCATGATGATCTGCCAGCCCTACTACGATGTTGTTGAGGGTAGCCAGCACACGCAGTGCATGGCCCACCCTTACCTGGGAGTAGTCTTCGTCCAGGCTCACGTCGCGACGATAGTGCAGTCCGTTTCCTATTCCCCAATGCTCTCTCACCACCCGCAGAAGCATATGAGGTGACGCTGCTGCGCGTGGTAGAGAGGTCACTCCGTAATGCACCATCTCCTTTACCTGTCCCAATCTGTCTACCACCCGGCACTTGAGCTTGAACACCTGCGCAAGATGTGGCCAGTCCGAGTAGCCGCACAGAGCTGAACTCACCCATATGGTGCGCTCCTCCACTCGTCCATGCCCTTTGTTTACTCTGCTCGCCCACTCCAAGTCAGCTGGTAAGGCGAAGTTTGGGGCCTCACTCTTAGTTGGAGGAAGAGGGTCGAATAGGGTGCGGATGTCTGCTAGCAACTCCGGCTGGTTCTCCTTCACCTTCCACAGGTAGTCCCCTCCGCTCCCCACGATCTGAGCAGAGAGGTTGCGCTGGGCAAACATGGCGTCTCCTGTCACCACCACACCGCTCAGATCGAGTTGGGCCAGCAGAGTGGGAGCTACTTGTACTGGCTACACAGCGTATCCGTGCTCAAAATGGGGTGGTGGAGGTTATGGGAATTCGAGCAGACTTCCCGATTGAATGCTTCTCATTGCTGCAACTGACCTAAATCGTTAGACTCTATTGGCGGTTCCTAGTTCAGTTCTTTGCCCAAGGAGAAGCGTTGTATAGTGATTGA
>JBBSGN010000626.1:0-2680 GCA_038254085.1 Chloroflexia bacterium
CCGCATGCTACATTTGCAAAGCCCGCCTACGCGGGCTACGTGGTATAAGCGTTATCCGATATAGATGGGATGGCATAGTCTTACGGGTTAGAGAGCCTCCTATGGAGGCTTTGCGAACGTAGCGCGCGGCTTTGGCCGCCGTGCGCTCCACCCCGTGCGCTATACGTTATACCCCCGTGCCATCTCGTCCGTCCGTCACGGCACGTATAGTCCGCTGGCGGTCTGCTTGCCTGGGGGTTCGGGCGGCCGCTCGCGCTGCCGAGTGGTGTCGGCGTGCGTGTCGAGGGTGAAGCCCGAAGGCGACTGGGGCTGCTCGGTAAGCCCAGGTTCCGTTTCAGGGCTGCCGTTGAGGTTGCCCATGCGCTGGGTGGCGGCGCCGACGGCCTCTTCTTGCTCGGCCTGGAACTGGGTCTCGTACTGGCGGATGGCGGCCAGCGTCTGGTACACCCACGACTGGAACTGAGCGGCGGGCAGCGCGCCCTCGGCGACATTGGCGATCTGGCCCCTGTAGAACATCATCACGGTGGGCAGGGCCTGTACGCCCAGGCCGCGCGCCAGGGCAGGCTCGGCGTCGGTGTCCAATTTGGCGAACTTCACCACGCCCACGTACTGCTTGGCTGTCGCCTCGAAGATGGGGGAGAATTGCTTGCATGGCGCGCACCATTCGGCCCAGCAGTCCACCACGACGGGCGCTTGCGAGCGCAACACCTCGCGCTCGAAGTTCTGCTGAGTGAGGGCGATCACACCCTCGGCGTTCTCCTTCCTGGCGGCTGCCTCGGCAACGGCTTTTAGCTCTTCCTTATGCTTCAGGCGAGCCGTGGCCACCTCCTGCGGCTTCATCGTGCCGTCAAGCTCGGCCTTCACGAACTTGAGGTCCACCAGGTCGTCGCCCCAACGCAGCGCGTCCTGGTCGCAGAAGTTGAGGCACGGGCCGGGGCAATCGCCACAGATGCTGGCGTCCACCTCCCATGTTTTCTTCAAGGGGTTGTGGTAGTAGGCGTCGTAGGGGCAGGCGGCGGCGGCAAAGCAATGTTCTCGGTTGAGACAAGTTTTCGGGTCTACTAATACAGGCATCTTATTCTCTCTCCTCCAAAGCATATTATACCTTAACAGCGTAGCAATCGAGTGTGGACGTTATGACTCTCTAACCGCCAAGACGCCGAGAAAGAATAAATGACTCACCTTACGTAATCCCAGCATCGCCCGGCAGATTTATCTGCCGGGCGGGGCTTGTGTCTTGGCGGTTAGACCCTTAGCGCATATCTAAGAGCAAGATCGGCCAGGCGCAGGGATGTAAGGCAATCGTAAGGCTTGTGTAACGGGGTTCATGTTAGCGTAAGGCTGGAATGCGATGATAAAGGCGCAGGACAAATGAACATACCGACCCTGCATAAACAAAACCGAGCCGCAAGCCAACAAAGACCCGGCTCATATATACCTTAGGAGGTAGAAAATGCACCGGACAAAAATATCATCTTTTGTAAAGGGTTTACTCATGATGGCCCTGGTACTGCCCGCCCTGGCGTGGGCCGGCTCAACGGGCGCTCAGGCAAGCGATGCGGGGGCTGTCTACACGCTGACCAACTCGGCGGCCGGCAACAGCGTGGCCGTGTTCGACCGGGCAGCCGACGGTACGCTCACGGCGGCGGGCACGTTCGCCACCGGCGGCGTGGGAACCGGCGCGGGGCTTGGCTCGCAGGGCGCGCTCGTGTTGAACGAGAGCAATCGTTGGCTGTTCGCCGTAAACGCGGGCAGCAACGAAGTGTCGGCCTTTCGGGTCGGCCCCGGCGGGCTGACCCTGGCGGACAAAGTAGCTTCGGGCGGCGTCAGGCCGATTAGCCTCACGGTTCATGGAAACTGGTTGTATGTGCTGAATGGGGGCGGAACCGGCAACATCACCGGCTTCAGCATAGCGCAGGACGGCACGCTATCGCCGCTGGCAGGCTCGACGCGGCCACTCAGCAACGGCGCGGCGGGTCCGGCCCAGGTGCAGTTCAGCCCCAGCGGCAACCTGCTTGTCGTGACGGAAAAGGCGAATAACCTGATAGACACCTACACAGTAGGCAACGACGGCCTGGCTAACGGGCCGACCACGCACGCTTCGTCCGGGGCCACGCCCTTCGGTTTCGCATTCGATGGACGGGCCAACCTGATCGTGACCGAGGCTTTCGGCGGGGCGGCCAACGCCAGCGCCCTTTCCTCCTATAACGTGGGTCGGGACGGTAGCCTGAATGTAGTGAGCGGGTCGGTTGGCACGCACCAGACGGCGGCCTGCTGGGCAGTGGTCACCAGGAATGGGCGCTACGCCTACACCGCGAACACGGGCAGCGGCTCGATCTCAGGTTACAGCGTGGGGCGCGACGGCAGCCTGAGCCTACTAAACGCCGATGGGCGCACAGGCGTGACCGGCGACGGCACCACCCCGATTGACGTAACGGTTAGCAGTAATAGCCGCTATTTGTACCAATTGGGGGCAGGCGCGCACGCGATCTTCGGCTTCCAGGTGCAATCCGACGGCAGCCTCATGCCCATAGCGGGCGCGGGTGGGTTGCCCGCAGGCACAATAGGTCTAGCAGCCCGCTAAAATCAAGTATAAACACAAAAACACCGCCTAGCGCGGTGTTTTTGTGTTTATAGGGCTATCTGCCGAAGTACGCGGCTACACCCTCGTAGTAACCTC
>JBBSGN010000627.1:0-2677 GCA_038254085.1 Chloroflexia bacterium
ACAGCAACCACCATCCCATGCTGAGTGGTTTGCAGCCAGATACGGAATACCATGTCCGTCTGCAGGGGGTAGGCCCGGACGGCACCTTATACCGCAGTCGAGACTACACTTTCCGCACCCCGACCAGCGACCCTTCGGCCTCGCGGCCAGAGGGCACCAACCTGGCGCTCCTCAGCAACGGCGCTCGCGTCGTAGGTGTGAGCAGCAACTACGGGGGTGGGGACAACAGCGGCCAGTATGGTGCCAACCGAGCTTTCGACGGCGATCCATCCACGCAGTGGTCGAGCAACGGTGACGGCAACAAAGCATGGGTGGAAGTCGAGCTTGCAAGCCACGCACATATCACCAGTGTTGGCCTGTGGACCCGCACTATGGGAAGCTCCGCGCAGATATACTCCTTCCAGGCGCTGGCTGACGACGGTAAGACCTACGGTCCTTTTAAGCTGGAAGACGCAAGGGCGACCCACTACTTCCCGGTGGACTTCACGTCAAAGAAGCTGCGTTTCGAGGCGATCGACACGAGTGGAGGCAACACCGGCGCTGTAGAGATAGAAGTGTACGGCAAGCCGTAGAGGTCGAGCTTAGGGATCACGCCACCCGAGCATGACCGCTCTGATCGGACCGCAACGAAAACGCAGTTTTCTTGCTCTCTGAGGATGGCCTCGCTATCATGAGGCATCCCGGGCGGAAGGGAGTAGCTTAGGAGTATGGAACAGGTGCGACACAAACCAATTACAGTCACACAGATGGTTGAAGTAGATCGTCTCATGATCGAGGAATACGGCATAGAGTTGATCCAGATGATGGAGAACGCAGGCCGCACGCTGGGAGAGCTTGTGCGCCGGCTGCTTGGTGGAAGTGTGGCCGGGCGAAAGATCGTGGTTCTCGTGGGTAAGGGCAACAACGGCGGCGGGGGCATGGTAGCCGCACGTCACCTGGCGAACGCGGGCGCCTACGTCACCCTTGCACTCAGCGCATCGCCTTCGGAACTGGGACGGGTGCCCGAGCACCAACATCGAATCCTGGAAAGGATGGATCTGGAAAATACAGGCAAGGCCACATCTCCAAATGACCTTCCGGGCTTGCTATCAGGTGCAGATATGGTGATTGATGCGCTCATCGGCTACAGCCTGCACGGAGCACCACGTGAGCCGATTGTCTCATTCATCAAAGCCGCCAACGAAAGTGCGGCGCCCGTTGTGTCCCTCGACATCCCTTCGGGACTGGATGGGGACACAGGAGTAGCATACGAGCCGTGCTTGCGCGCTGGAGCTACGCTGACACTGGCGTGGCCCAAGGCGGGTTTGCTGAAGCCAACAGCCAAGCCCTACGTAGGCGAACTGTATCTTGCGGACATCAGCGTGCCCACGGCAGTTTACAGAGCCTTGGGTGTTGAGCCTGGGCCTCTCTTTTCCGAGGGCCCCCTTGTTTGGGTACGCACGACGCACGATGATTGGGAGGTAAATGTGTGATTTGTATAATTTGAATGCTCTGCTGAGGGGCGACCAAAGCGAAGTATACGGTCCAATAGTTCCACCACATCCCCTCCCAGAGGTGTAAGATTCGCTACAGACATCCAGTGTTAAATAGCCTAAGATCCCCTTAGAGATGCATGCGTACAAAGGCCATACAAGCGAGCAGAGCCTGCGGCGGACGGGAGAGTGCAAGGGATAACGCTTGGTGCCAGCCACCAACGGCACTTCAGAAGGGGACGAATAATGGACATGACCGACATAACGAGCAGGTGCCTCAATCCCGCTCCGGGCGGCCCGGGAACTGAGCCTAAATGGACCGGCAGCGCAAAAGATGCTGTGGGCACGGCCTACTCTACAGCTAGCCGCATTTGGTTCACCTTCTTGGGTGGAGTGATAAACGAGGTCTACTACCCGACCATTGACAGGCCGCAGATTGGGCATCCGACCTCATTTGATGCTGTTGGCGAATTGTCAGCCAGAGGGTTTGTGCTCCCAAAATGCGGTTGCCCACCTCTCCTTTTCACACTGGGCCTCTACCTGTAGAATTGTGATTGCATCAAACCCATATACCCTTGTGCTGAAGCTGTGAAAGGAGAGTATTTGCCATGTGTTTGCATCCGACGATTGTATACCAGATCCCAGAAGAGACTGAACGGGTGGCGCAAGCCGCTTTTCCCAAAGGCAATATCTACATGCGCCTGTATGAGGAACTGGGTGCCATCTACTCTGACCCACTTTTCGCCCAGCTCTTCTCCCAACGTGGCCAACCCGCCGAGTCTCCCACCCGCCTGGCTCTGGTCCTCATTATGCAGTTCTTGGAGAACCTTACCGACCGACAGGCCGCCGACGCTGTTAGATCGCGCATCGATTGGAAGTATCTGCTCGGCTTGGAACTCACTGATCAAGGCTTCGATTTCTCCGTCCTCTCTGAGTTTCGGGATCGTCTCCTTGAGGGCCAGCAGGAGTATCTGTTGCTGGACACCCTGCTTCTACGGTTACAGGAGCGTGGACTACTCAAAGCGCGAGGCCGCCAACGTACCGACTCCACCCATATCGTGGCGAGCGTTCGTAATCTCAACCGGATAGAATTGGTCGGACGTACCCTACAACATGCCCTCAATACTCTTGCTCAGCACGCTCCCACCTGGCTGCGTGCCCACGTCCCTGACGAGTGGTTCGACAGGTATAGTCGCCTCATCGAT
>JBBSGN010000628.1:0-2676 GCA_038254085.1 Chloroflexia bacterium
ATCACGAAGTAGTCGGCGATGATTGACACTTTGCTGATGTCGAGCATCACTATCTCCTCGGCCTTGCGGTCCGAGGCGATTTCCACTATTGTGCGCGCCAATTCGTTCGGGTCCAGTTTTTGCACCTCCGGTCTGCTTGAGCAGCAGCTGATCTAGCCTTCTTGCGCTAATTATACCCATTCAGCCTTGTCTTTTCAATTAGAACAAGGCTTTCCGGTGCGAAAGAAGACCCCAAAACCCTCGGGTGGTTTTGGGGTCTGTTCTACGAATTACGCGCCCTTCGATCCGTCTGATGAGAGCGGCGGTTACGGGCGCCAGAGAAAAAGAAACAGGGCTATCGCTATGATGATAGCAACCAGCACGCCGATGACAACCGGGTCCAGGGTGAACTTGCGCGCTTTCTTGGATTCGCCGGGTGCGGGTGTAGCGGTTTTTGGTTGGGCGGTGGCGAGTGGGCCTGTTTCGGGTGTAGGCATCGCGACCCGGTGCGCGGAGAGCGAGTCGGTGCTGTGGGGCGTGAAGAAGATCATCTCGGGTGGGGCGTCGGTGCCAGAGTCGGTGGCCTGGGGCATGGTGGGTTGGCCCGCACCCTGGCGTTTTAGGGCGACCCAACGCAGGCCGAGGTTGGCCCCCTGGTTGTTTGGGTCGAGGGCGTGCGCGCGCTCGAAGGCCGATTCGGCCTCATCTATATTGGGGCTGGTGCCCGCGACCCATACCCACACATCAGCAGAGCCGGGGTGAACAGCCGCTATCTGCTGGAACAGGTTATAGGCGTTGGCTTTGTCGCCTGCCTGGGCGGCGGCAACAGCGGGCCGCATTGCCTGTTCAAGGCTGGAAACGCTGGATTTGTCCGCGTAGCCGTTGGACGTAACGTTTGCCGCAAGTGGATTCATAGTACTCGCACCTTCATAAACTAAGGCCAGACCAATCGGGTTGACCCCTCTCGACAATATTATAATACCAATGCCGAGTTTGGCAATAGTTTTGAACGAATAGCGGGACTAAGGTACTGTATTGGGCAATGGGTGTTAGGTGATGGGTGATGGGTTTTAGAGATCAGTTATGTATCGCGTTTCACCAATACCCATCACCTAACACCCATTACTCGCCTAGGCCGCGCCTTTCTCGGAGGATGGCTTGCTTTCATTGCGGTCGGCGGAGAAGAGGGGGAGTTGGCGGGTCAGCGATTCGCGGGCGGCAGGCTCGCGGAAGCGCATGAGGTCGGCTTTGCGGACGAGCAGACCTCTTTGTAGGGGGAGGCTCCAGGCGCGGAGTTTGCCTTCGCGGACGGCCAGCCGCAGGTCCGATTCGGTGATGCCGAGGTAGATGGCCGCTTGCCTTGTGGTGTACATCTCGTCTGTCATGACTTTTCCCTCCAGAAATGAAATCTTAGTAGCAACCTGGCCGCCTGCGAGGCCAGGTTGCTACTAAGATTTCTAAGCGGCTGCTTCTCCCTTGAGCATATCAATGAACTGCGAGGCTTCGGCTTTGGTCAGCTCGGTTGGCTTGACGCCGAAGATTTCGGCGCACCGGTCGTCCACCTGGCTCTCGGAGAGGCGTTTGCTGGCGCGACCAATCACGTAGATGGCCTTCACCTGCTTCTCGGTGGCCTCGGAGCCGCTGGGCGGCGCGGCTGGCAGACGGTCAAACTCATCTTCCTCGGCGGGCAGGCGGCCCCCGTCGTGCGTTGCGGGGCGGTTGTTGAAGCCGCTGTTGGCGAAGCTGCCCTTGTCCTTGTTCGCGCCACTTCCGGCGTTGTTGATATTGCCGTTGCGAAGGAAGGTGCTGGCACGGTCCACCACGTTGCGCGGCTGGGCCAGATTGACCGGAGCATCTACCACCTGTGCGGTACCGGGGCGGGCGTTGGCTGTGAAGTCGAAGTCCCGGCAGAACTGGGTGCCATAACCTAGCACGGCCAGGGCGCGGCCCAGCGCCTTTGTCTCGGCGGCCTCGATGTAGTCGTGGAAGTCACGAACCGTCTCGGAACCCCAGCCTGTGGCCTTGCCGCCGTTGGGCAACTCTACCTCGGCTCGGAAGAGGGCGAAGCCGTTCTCCTCGTTGTGCTGCACGACCTCGGTAGCCACACGAGCGTCGGGATGCTCGCTTCGCATCCAGAGGATGCGCCACTTGACTTCCAGATAGTCGCGGCCATCGAACTTGCTGAGATATTGGGACGGGTCAAAGACCCCGATTGCCTTCTTGCCGTTGCCATTAGTGCTGCGAGTGGCCGGTTCTTTGCCAGCCTCTACGGGCTGCGCGGACTCGGCAAAGTCCAACTCGGCATTGTCGGCTGGCTGATCATCTACGAAACTGTCTTGTGCTAACTTCTTGGCGCTCATTTGCTATTGCCTCCTAAGCTCTAAAACTCAAAATTGGCTCTCAACTCGACGTTTTGATGCGGTTGCGTGGTCCTCTCAGCAACAGGGCAACGTTCGCATCATCTACAGTGATTATAGCAAATTTGTTCTGTTTTGTCAATAGTTTTGCGCGGTATTTTAGGAAATTCGTTCTATTGCGGCAGTATTAGCCAGATAGTTGATAGAGCAGGTGATTCTGAACGGAGCAAGGGATGACACGGGGTGGCCGTTTCGTTGTTGGGGTGTCTATCTTGAAGGCTTCTGCTCTTTTAGGGCAGTTTGCCGTATCTGTTCTTGTACTTCTGGATGCCCAGCGCAC
>JBBSGN010000629.1:0-2676 GCA_038254085.1 Chloroflexia bacterium
ACGCACTCCTTCTCGCACGGCAACGCCTGCTCCAACCGATACCCCTACTGGCGTCGCTACGCCTACAAACACCTCTATGCCTACATCTACTAGAACTCAAACAGCTGTAATACCGACCTCGACAATCGCAGCTACCAGCACTCGGACGCCGACATGCACAGCTACCCCTCCCAACGCAGCGACGTATACGCCAACACCCATTATCACTCAGGTTCCGCCTTCTCCCACCAACGTCGTTACAGACACTCCAACTAGGATCGTGCCCCCTCCATCTCCCACGGTGCCAGCTAACGCAACCATCACACCCCAGCCTTCCGCCACCTCTACCTGGGTGCCCACCACTTTGGCCAGCGCCACGCAAGCAGCTACACAAGCTGCTACAGCTACGGCGGTAAGAACAGCTACGCAGGTAGCTCCTGCCACCTCTACCTGCGTAGCCACCTCGACAGCTCTGTCCACAATGCTACCCACGAGGACTACTCTGCCTACAGCCACCCCCACTATCGCCTCCACCCGCACCCCCGGGCATTGCCGTATCGTATTCGCTGATGTGCCGCCAGGCAACCCTTATGAGAGTTACGTCCATTGCGCTGTTTGCAGAGGTATCGTCTCCGGCTACTCGTGCGGGCAGGTAGTGGGTGAGCCTTGTGACGCCCAAAACGACCCCTACTTCCGCCCAGGCCGTAGCGTGACCCGCGGCCAGTTAGCCAAGATAGTGTCCAATGCCGCCCAGTTCAATGAGGAGGTCCCAACCACCCAACAGACTTATGCAGATGCGCCCCCAGGCAACCCCTTCTGGGTGTACATCGAGAGATTATCGGGGCGCAATATCGTCTCCGGCTACCGGTGTGGCGGGGTAAGAGAGCCCTGCGACAACCAGCACCGTCCTTACTTCCACCCCAACTCACTGCTGACGCGAGGTCAAGCCTCCAAGATAGTGGATGGAGCCGCCTCCATTGGCGATCCTGTGCCGCCAGACCAGCAAACATATACAGATGTGCCTGCGAGCAATCCGTTCTGGATGTACATCGAGAGGCTATCGGCGCTAGGTGTGATGAATGGACACCAGTGTGGTGGGCAGGGGCAGCCATGCGACAACCGGCAGCGTCCTTACTTCCTCCCAGCTTCCAATGCTACTCGTGCCCAGTCTACCAAGATTATCACCAATGCTTTCTTGCCCGATTGCCGCCCCCGTTAGGCGTATGTGTTCAGAACCAATGAAATATAAGGGAGAACCGCAAGGGTTCGGAAAGACACAGAATAAGGGGAGACATTTAAGTTTCCGACTCCTTGCGGTTTTTCAAGTACCGGAAGTGCCTACAAACTTCGTATGTTCTCTACTGCGTCGTAGTCTATCCAACGTATTTCGCTACCTATAAACGTCGCATTCCTCTACGTATAAACGACCCATAACGCTTATTCTGCTTGATCTGGTTCTCCCACTTCGATAGAATGCCTCGCCGCCACATTGTTTTTGAGAGAAGGAAAGCGATCAACCATGAGAAGACACGATAAAACCAAAGTGCCTATGCGCGGTAGAAAGGAAGGAGGTCACGCTGACGACAATGAATAAGCTACATACAGACTCCACGTTAGGACGCGAAAAGAATGGAGTGTTTAGTGGCAGAGGTGTCAATCGCTTGCTTATAATCGTCTGCTTCCTCATGCTGGTTGCCGCCGGGGTCACAAGCAACCGTGCTGCTGCTGTAACCCACACGACGCCTCTGCGTGCTGCCTTCTATTATCCCTGGTATCCGGAGGCGTGGACTCAGGGCGGCATTTATCCATATACCAACTACTTACCTACCCTCGGGTTCTACTCTTCATACGATCCAGCTTTGGTTAGCACCCACATCGCCGCGATGCAGTATGCGCACATAGACGCAGGTATCGCTTCCTGGTGGGGCCAGGGTACTCACACAGACGCCAATTTCCCTGGGCTCCTTACTGCTGCAGCGGGCACTGGATTCCAATGGAGCATCTACTACGAACAGGAAGCCCAAGGCGATCCAACCGTTGCTCAGATCAGCTCCGACCTAATTTACTTGCGCGACCATTATTCTTCAAATTCGAGTTTTCTGCACATTGGTAATCGCTTCGTGGTCTTCGTGTACGCCGATGGGGGAGACGGTTGTGGCATGACCGATCGCTGGTCGCAGGCCAATACTGTAGGCGCATATGTGGTGCTTAAAGTGTTCCCCAGCTACTTGACCTGTGGTCATCAACCAGATAGCTGGCATCAGTACTCTCCGTCATCAGCCGAAGATTTCCAGAGCGGTTACAGTTTCGCAATAAGCCCCGGCTTCTGGAAAGTTGGCGAGGGTCAGCGCCTATCGCGCGACCTGGCCCGTTGGCAGCAGAACGTTCGGGACATGGTGGCCTCGGGCACTCCACTGCAACTCGTAACCACATTCAACGAGTGGGGCGAAGGGACAGCAACGGAGTCGGCGCAGCAGTGGGCAAGCGCGTCGGGCTATGGCCTCTACTTAGACGCCCTGCACAACGACGGCGCCCCCGGTCCCACGCCCACGGTGCCAGCTAACGCAACCATCACACCCCAGCCTTCCGCCACCTCTACCTGGGTGCCCACCACTTTGGCCAGCGCCACGCAAGCAGCTACCCAAGCTGCTACCGCTACGGCGGAAAGAACAGCTACGCAGGTAGCTCCTGCCACCT
>JBBSGN010000630.1:0-2675 GCA_038254085.1 Chloroflexia bacterium
AGAGAGTCCTATCCACAGTTCATCGGCCATAGTGTTCGTGTCCTCCTTCTCGGTTGATTGGTCTCTTCCGAGAGGAACCACACGGTGGCCGTCTTCGTCAACGGCCTTTGCTTTTTACACACTCACGCGGACACTACCAATGAAGACCCTGATAAAGGAGTGGCTAACCAGCCGCTACCCTGCCACGTGCCCACACGGCCGCTCGATCTGCTACCGCATCGAGCACAAGGACATAGCCCGCAAGCTGGATAGGCACTGAATATTTCTCCAAGACGGGGTGGACTCTCTTTATTTAGAGAAAGGCCGTCCTAGCCGTTAGAGGAAGATAGAGAAAAGCACCACAGCTAAGGGCAATAGCCTCAGCAGGGTTCGTCGTAGACCGTTCTCTGGAGCCGCATAGATCTCCTCGTCGATATCACAGAGAGAATCATGGGCACTCCCCTTCCTCGGCTCTCCAAGTCAGCCTCCTGGAAAGCTGTTTAGAGGGTTTGCAGACTAACGCAGGCCCAGGGGGCGCGGGAGCTAGCTCTGCGCCTTTGAAGGCCTTTGAGGGGGCTTTGAAGAGGTTGTACCTTCGAGTCCGCTGACGGGGCTGCAGAGCGCATGAGCTTCTCGCCCTAAGCAGCACGTATTGTGATAGGTGCCCTCGAGCCGGATCTATCCACAGTCCTGGCATGAGATGCGAGGAGACCCGCTCTCGGCATCTCGGTGAGTAAGTAGCGACTGCCCGTACTAGCTGTCCCAGAACTCATAAGCTCTGCGAGGTTTAGGGACATAGATAAAGAGATGGGTTTTGGTACGTTATACAAATCGCTTTGGGGGTTACAGCAGAGAAAGGTGCGCCAGCCCCACAAACGTTGGTTTTTGACACATCATGGCACTCGCCTTCTAGCTAGCCACACAACCCCCATTCTCCGACTAACCCTTTTCTACTTTGAATCGAATCTACGGAGCAACTTGCTGCCTTTATTTGCAATCATCGTCTTCACACTTGTGCTAGCCTCAGGAACCGCCACAGTGCAGCAGCTCTCGCAGCTGCTCCGGCAAATACCACTCCTCCCTCACTGACTGTTTCTTGCTTGCGTTCTTGAACGTGCATTTTACTGTTAAGTACATTACAACGTAAAGCGCTTTGCACGAAAAGAACGACACAAGTCATCCTAGCAAGCTTGCCCAAGGCAGGGAAAGCCAGCGGTCCTGGCTCCTTCTCATCTACCAACTTCCCAAGGGAGCATCCTCAGCCCGCACCGCTATTTGGCGTGAGGTGCGGCGTCTAGGAGTCCTCTCGCTGCAACATGCGGTTTGCCTGCTGCCTTTCTCGGAGAACAATCGCGCCGCCTACGAACGAATCGCCCGTCGCATCGAGGAGTATGGAGGCGAGGCCAGCATCCTTGAGACCACCTCACCCAACGATGCCTGGCACGAAAGAACGGTTTCCCGCTTCAACGCTGCCCGCAATGAGGAGTACGAGGAGGTCGTTGATGAGACCGAACGGTTCCGTGAGGAGATAGACCGTGAGCGACGCAAGGGGAAGTTCACGTTCGCCGAGCTAGAAGACGAAGAGAGCAATCTAGAGCGGCTACGCAGGTATCTAGCGCAGGTGGAAGCCCGTGATGCCTTCGGAGCTGAGGGCCGCCTCAAGGCAGCCGCAGAAGTAGAGCGCTGCGCCGAAGTACTTGAGGCCTTTGCGCAGGAAATCTATGAGCATCAGCGTGCCGCAGAGAGCGAGCCGATCGAAGATTGACCACTAGCCTTCTCGCGCTCATCGCATTTACTGCCACTGCTGTCGAGATGGTGGAAGCCCTTACCATCGTGCTGGCACTTGGAGTGAGCCGAGGGTGGCGCTCAACGTTGCAGGGGGCAGTGGTAGCGCTTGCCACGCTCATCTTGCTGATTGTTCTCTTCGGCAGCACCCTTGCAACAGTGGTACCGCTTGGTCTCTTACGCCTCATCGTCGGGTTTGGGCTGTTGGTTTTTGGCCTGCAGTGGCTGCGCAAGGCCATAGAGCGTGCAGCGGGCAGACGCCCCCACCGCGACGAGGCAGCCACCTTCGATCGGCTTCTTGGCAGTCTGAGCGGTGGTTCTGCCTCAGAAGGGCGGCAGCTGGACACGGTTGCCTTTGCTGCTGCCTTCAAAGGGGTGTTCTTGGAAGGATTGGAGGCAGCAATTATCGTCGTCACCTTCGGAGCAACTGCTGGGCAACTGCCGGTTGCCTATGCGAGTGGTGGGGTGGCGCTCGTTAGTGTTGCTCTTCTGGGCATAATCGTTCACCGTCCATTGACTCGCATTCCTGAGAACACGCTGAAGCTTGGCGTCGGCCTCCTCCTCTCGTCTTTCGGTACCTTCTGGCTCGTTGAGGGCTTAGGTGTTGAGTGGCCAGGCTCGGAGTTGGCCATCCTCGGTATCACAGCAGCGTACTTGTTGGTGACACTTCTGATCATCCGGCTCCTATCCCGCCCGGCTACAGGTGAGGCTAACCACTCCCCCGTGGATGGCGCTCCAGAAAGTAAAAATTGATGCAAAACCTTTACCATCCTAAGATATAGGTGCTAGATGATGCCAGCCACGCTCACCATTTTCTTGGCTAACTACCTAATCTTTGTGGACATTCTCGCCGCAGCGGTAGTGATTGCTGGCCTGCTCTATCGTCGGCCACGATTCTTGGCGTTTCGCTG